>JANMIF010000602.1:0-46482 GCA_031375695.1 Planctomyces sp. | reverse complement strand
GAAATTCCCAACTTGCGAATGGGAAGAGAATTGGGAGGTTGACCCAACTCAAAGCTGTTGAGACTTTTCAGTATCGTTGCTTTGACATACTCGTTTTTTTGCCGTTCCTCGACCGCTCTGTCGTGAATGAAGTGTTCGCCGATCAGTGTAAAGACGTAGCCAGGGCCCTTGGGGCCAGTTTTTTGGTCGTCCTCAATCATTAAGCCGAGCGTCTGCGGTTTCGTCTTGATGTCGTCGTACCACTTGGACACTTCGGCATATTTCTTTGCCGTGATGCTCTTGATGTTCACACGATTCTTGAGCCGGATGTCGGAGATGTCCTGTTGCTCGGTGGAATCGCGCGGCAAGCATTCGTTGATCGAGCGGTAAACCTCAGGCCACAACTCGCGAGTTTCCAACAGCGCGACCAGTTTGTCGCCTTCTTCTTTCAACGTCTTATTCTTGCCCTCTTCAGTCGTGAATGCGGTCTTGTGTCCGCCTTCTAGACTCTTGAGGGCTTCGACTTTCTTCTCCGCCGTCTCAAACCGCTGCTTGCTGACCGAATTGGCGACATTACTGTAGCCCGCCGTGGACAACGACATCCCGAACAACAATGTTGCGGCGGTCGCTACGGCCCAGGGTTTCTTCTTGCGGATCTTGCGGCGAACGGCGATCTCGCTGGGCAACAACGTCGTGTGAATTCGAGTCAGCTTGAGCGCCTGCAAAGCCAAGCCATACGGCACCGAAAAGCTCAGCACATTTTCTTGGAACAGCGGAGCATTGAGCACTGCATCGCCGACGAGCGCCTGAAAGTTTTCAACTCGCTCGACTTCATATTGCAAGTTCTGTTGCAAGAACTTTTGCAGTCCGGCCAGTTTGAATCCGTTGCCGGCTCCGACGATCTTTGTGATCTTGGCCTCGCGGTTGACGCTCGAAAAGTAGCCGATCGAACGCTGGATTTCGGCGACGTAATCGTTGAAGACCGGTCGCAACGCTTGAAACACGGCACGCGGATCGGGAGCTTTTGTCGCGTTGCATTTGAGATGTTCGGCCTTCGCGAACGTCAGCTTCATTTCCTTGGTCAGCGCTCGCGTGAAGTGGTTGCCGCCGATCGGGACGTTGCGAATCCAGATTTTGTTGCCGTTGGTGACCAGCAGCGTCGTGTTATCCGTCCCCATGTCGAGGACGATCATGTAGTCACCCTCATTCTCAAGCACTTGTCCCGGTCGCAGGCCGATGTAGTCAAAGCACAGGAAATTGTGCAGCGCCAGCGGGGCGAGTTGCACCAATTCCACTTCCATTTTGTTCGCGAGGAACGGCTTGAGCGCACTGTGAATCCCTTCCTTCTTCATCGCAAACAGGCCGACTTCGGCACCCAGCATGAAGCCGCTTTCCTCGATGCCGCCGCCGAGCGTTTGATAGTCCCAGATCACGTCTTCTAGTGCGAATGGGATCTGTTGCTTGGCTTCGTACCTGACGATCTCGTCCACTTTGCTCGATTCCACCGGCGGCAACTGAATGAACCGCGTTAGAGCCGACTGGCCGGGGACGCTAATCCCAATCAAGTCCCCTTTGGTTTCGTTGCGAGAGAGGAAAGTCGTGAGCGCCGTGTTGATCAGTTCATCGGGAACGGCGTCGGGTTGCGACAAGATCTTGGCGTGCGGGATGTAATCAAACGCCACCGCGATGACTTGGTCGGCCCCGTCGGCGTATTTCAGTCGAATCGCCTTCAAGCCGGCTTGGCCGATATCAATTCCCCAAACGGCCTGACTGTCTGCCATGAGATGTGCCTTTGCTATAAGTTGGGATTCCATCCCGACCATCTTCGAGGTGACCTAGCCCGGAACAGGCTCAAGATTTGTTGCGTCTCACGGTTCACAGATCAAGGTTGGAACAGAGTGCCAACCTACTCAAGATTCGTCGCGTTAAGCGATTCGCCAAGTCGTTGGCAGGCTAACAGAGCATTTTCCGCCCCGTCAACCAAGAACCTTACGCCGACTGACTTTCCGCGAACACCCGCCTAGACGCATTGCCCCGAAACCCGGTTCCCGAAATTTTTAAACGCAGGTCCAACGAATTGAGGGAGACGACGAATGGGACACAACTTTGCCGTAATTTCGGACTTCGGATTTCGTCATTCCTTCGGAATTCGGGTTTCGGAATTCGGATTTCTCCCGCTTGTCCGTTTATCATGGCCGCGACACTCCATCACGATCTATCCGAGAATTTCGGACGTAACCGCCAATGATCAATGACGTTGTTATTCTTATCCCGTGCCATAGCCTGGAAGATTTCCCTACTGACCTGGGTGACAAGCCGTCAGAGGGAATTCTGAATGCCTTCGCAATCGCGTGGCATCCATGGCTGTTGGCTCAAACGCGAGCGTTGCCCGGCTGGCACCGAGCCGACTCGCCGCCTGAGCCGATCGCCGATCGGTTGATCATCGTCCCGACTTGTTGCGACGACCGGTTGCCTGGCGATTGGGTTTCGCGGCAACGTGAAGCGGGATCGTTCGTAATTTGCGGCGAAGTGAAGCGGGCCGAGTTACTTGCGGCCGCGCTGACCGCAGCGAGAAATTGGCAACCGAAATCCGAATTGGCTCCAGGCACGACACCGTCAGTTGGCGAGTCGTCGAACCCGGACGATCCGGCTGCCGGCGCGATGTCGCCGGAGCAGCTTGATGCCGAGCTGGTCGCGGACTTTCTCTCGCTCGGCACGACTCATTTGCAGATCGAACTGTTGTCTCGGCAGATGCACTACTTTGGCGAGATCGACGAAATGCGGTTGCGTCGCGAAGCGATCGCGGCGGCCGAGGCACTTGTGGCCGGGCGGCTCGATGATGTGAAGACGCGGCTCGCGGCATGCTTCGAAGCGTTGCATGAAGCTCGCGAGCGGTTTTATCCGACGGATTCGTACTTGCTCGATTTGTGTTTGTTGATCCCGTCGATGGCGGATGACAAATTGATCCCGCTGTTGACTGACTCGAAACCGATCAGCCTCCAGCTTACCGGCCGCGATGCCGAACAGATTGCGAACGAAAAACCGGAGATCGCGAAGTTGCTGCGTGAAGCGGTGCAGCGCGAGTCGGCGGAAGTGATCGGCGGCGAGTGGCGCGAAGTGCCGTCACCGGTGATGCCGCTCGAATCGGTGTTGCACGATGTGCGCCGTGGGCAGATCGCGTGTCGGAAATTGTTTCGCCGTGAACCGACCACTTGGAGCCGTCGCCGATTTGGGCTGCATCCGCTGATGCCGCAGCTGGCGGCGAAATGCGGATACAAAGCGGCAACGCATTATCTACTCGACGACGGAATTTATCCCGACACTGAAAACAGCAAGCTCCATTGGGAAGGTTGCGATGCGACCACGATCGACGCGATCTCTCGGCTGCCGATCGCGGCGGACGGCTCGACCAGTTACTTGCGGCTGCCGCAACGCATGGCCGAATCGATGCAGCAAGATCAAGGAGTTGGGCTAATCCTGGCGCGCTGGCCCGACGTTCGATCGCCGTTTTTCGGCGACATGTTGCGGGCCGCGAAGTATTCACCGGTGATCGGCAAGTTCGTCACCTTCCGCGAATTTTTCGAGCGAACCGATACGCCGATGCGGATGACTCGCTACGAAGCGGGTGAGTATCTGTCGCCGTTCCTGATCCGCAGTGTCGCCGCGCGCGAGCCGGACCCGATTAGCCGCTTCATCCAGCATTTCGATCGGCGAACGAAGTTCGAATCGGCGATCTGGCTGCGCGACATCACAACGCTGTTGCGAGGCAAACGCATTGCCGAATCGGAGCACGACACGATCGAACAACTGGTCGAAGACGCCGGACCAGATTCGTTTCAGCCACCGCCAGAACAGGCATCGCCCAGTGATCAGACTGCCGATGTCTCGAAGAATTCGGAAGCCTCGGCCATAAAAACGCTCTCGCTGCGAGAAGCGGCCGATGAGGCGATTGCCGAACTTGCCAATCGCAGTCGAAGCGATCTAGCTCAAACGATTCTCCACGGCGCGACCGAAACACAGCCCGGCGTGTTGATCTTTAATCCGTTGTCGTTCTCACGACGAGTCGTTGCCGCATGGCCCGCGAATGTTCCGCTGCCGAATGTCGGCGGCGCGGTCAAAGGGGTATCTGAGCGTGATTCCGTCCACGAGATCCTGGTCGAAACGCCGGGTTGCGGTTTTGTCTGGCTATCGAGTGCCAGCGGGCGGACGAAGCCTAGTGGCGACGAAATCAAGTCGCCTCTCGTCGAAGAGAATGTCCTGCGAAACGAGTACTTCGAGGTTCACATCAACCCGGAGACGGGCGGGATCGCGAAATTGAAAGAATACGGTCGCAAACCGAATCGGCTCAGCCAGCAACTGGCCTTTCGGTTTCCGCGCGAGCGGACGATCACGGTCTCCGAAGACGATCGGGTGTTTGAGGAGAAGACGTTTTACACGGAGTCACGCTGCCGGGGCGTCGAGGTGATCAGCCTCGGCCCGTGGCTGGGTGAAGTTCAGACGACTGGCGAGATCGTCGATCAGAAAACCGACACGGTATTGGCAACGTTTCGGCAATCGTTTCGATTGTGGCGCGGAAGAAAACTTCTCGAAATCGACATCGAACTGGATGGAATCAAACCTTTCGACGGCGATCCGTGGTCGAACTATTTCGGTGTTCGCTGGGCTTGGATGGACACGACCGCCGCGCTGACTCGATCGGTACTCGGAGCCGCTCAGCCGGTTGGGCAGGATCGGTTTGAAAGTCCGCACTATTTGGAAATCGCCGACAGTGATACGCGAACAACGATTTTGATGCACGGCCTGCCGTTTCATCGCAAGACTGGTTCGCGCATGTGCGATTCGATCCTGATCTGCGAAGGGGAAACACGGCGGCGCTTCCGGTTTTCGATTGCGGTCGAATCGCCGTACCCGCTGCAAGCTGCGCTGAGCGCAATGACTCCGGCTGCCGTTACCTCGACCGCGACAGGTCCGCCACGCAGCGGTTCGCTCGGCTGGTTTTTGCACTGCGATTCGCCGAACGTTCTGCTCGGCCGCTTGACCGATTTGATGTCTGAACCGCGCACTGATATCGCCGATTGGGAACAGACGAATTCCGATGAGCCGCCGGTCGGCAGTGGATTCGCCGTGCGCTTGCAAGAAACGGAAGGCCGCCGGCAAAGTGTCGCCGTCCGCTGTTTTCGCACGCCGACATCCGCTCGGCTGCGAGATTTCACCGGTCGCACAACGGCTCAAGCCAAAATCACGAACGATGTCGTTCGCTGCGAATTGGCTCCGTTTGAAATCGCGGATTTGGAACTGAGATTTTGACGGGACTACGACAGGAAGCATTGGGACACGAAAATCAACGACAGATATAAACAAGCGACAATGACGGAATGATCGATTCCTGAGCGGACAAGACATTATTTGGTTCAACATTGGTAGAAATCTTCCTGTCCCAGATTTGCTGGTCCCAAGAAATTCTCTGGAAATTGATTCATGATTGTGACAATCGACGGACCGGCGGGATCTGGGAAGAGCACCGCAGCTCGCGAGTTGGCGAAGCGGCTGGGGTTTGATTTGCTCGACACCGGCGCGATGTATCGCGCGGTCGCGTGGCGCTGTTTGCGAGACGGCATCGAGCTGCGAGATCAAGCTGCGGTCGCCGCGAGTGCCGTCGCAATGCGGCTGACGCTCAATCAACAACTCGATCAACAAACCGTGTTCGTCGATGACCGCGATGTGACGTCCAACATCCGCATGCCGGAGGTATCGCATGGCAGTTCAATCGTCGCGTCGAACCCGGAAGTCCGACAGGAGCTTGGCCGTCGACAACGTGAATTTGCCAGCGGTCGCAACATCGTGACCGAAGGCCGAGATCAAGGGACCGCCGTGTTCCCTCACGCCGAATGCAAGTTCTACATCACCGCCGCCCCCGAGGCACGAGCTGCTCGACGCCAGCGCGAGTTGCGTGAACAACACGAAAAAGAAGTCCCGCTCGAAGACATCCTGCAACACATCCGCGAACGAGACGACCGCGACAAAACCCGCATCGTTGATCCGCTCCGCTCGGCCGAAGACGCAATTCGTATCGACAGCACGGGCTTATCTCCGGAACAAGTTGTCGATCAATTGGAACAGTTTCTGACCGACCGAATGCGATCAAGTGGCAAATGAAGAGATCGCGAAGAATGATGTGGATCGCTCTCGGAATCATTTTCGCTCTGCCAGAGTTTGTCTTGGCCCTGTTGAGCCTCACCGCTTCGTTGCCACATCGCTTGGGCACAGATGACGGTCGATTGGTGGAATGCCCTGATTCGCCAAACTGTGTTTGTTCACAATCCGAGAATCCGGCACATCGCGTTGAGCCGATTCCATTTGATGTTTCGGTCGAAGAGGCTCGTGATCGCTTGAAACAGATTCTTGGCCAGATGCCACGAACGACGATTGTCAGCGAAAGCGACGGGTATTTGCGAGCCGAATGCCGCAGCCGAGTTTTTCGCTTTGTCGATGATTTGGAGTTTGTGTTCGACGACCGCTCAAAGCCGATTCACATTCGCTCGGCGTCTCGCGCGGGTTACGGCGATCTGGGAGTGAACCGGCAGCGAGTCGAGATGATCCGAAAGCTGTGGCAACGTCGATGATCGACTCCCAAACTCATCGGCCGATACGTTGCCTGCTTGGAGAACCTGAAAGGTGAAAAACTCGTCCCCTTGGCCACGAATGGGGCTCATGGAACAAAGAAGCGTAGCCGACGGCTCACTCGACTTTGTAATCCGCCAGCGATCAAAGTGCTTCGCGAGCGGTCGTGTCGAACTACGGCCACCAGCTATTGAGTTCGGAAGCCAAGTCGAAGTGATGATCGATGGAATACATCGCAGCGTTGAGTTTGCGATCGACCGTTGCCAACAGTTCGGAGATCGGTAGACGATTGCCAGCGGCGATTTGACGTCGCCATGTCGGTGGTCGCACGCCAAGTGTCGCAATCGGCTTCGACGTAGTGAGCTAACTGAAGCCACGATGAATTCCAGTCCGCCTTTTCTTGCCGACGAATTCCGATCATGGCCTCCCAACCTCGGCCAGTTGTCGCCCAGTTCAACGTGTCCCGAAATCAAGGTCAATTTCCCAAGCCGGCGCACCTGCAAGAATTCTCACACGATTAGACGTACGGTCTCGGCATCATCGTTTTTGCGAGTCAAGATCGACCTCGTGAACGTGCACAAGTTCTGTTTGCGGTATGTCGATGCGATGCTCGCCGGTTAGTTGCCATTCGTGTTGAAACGTGGTCTGATCGCCAGCGTCCCACTTCATCGGCGAAAGGCGAAGAGCAAGTCGCAGGCTGTCGAGGGCAAACTGGCTCAATTGCAAGCCAAGGCGCAGTTCACTCAAGAGAAAGTCGTCGCCGAAGTGCAATCCGCCAGTGCCGCACTGAACGCCGCGTTCCAGCAGCATGAGCAAACTCATGAATCCCTTGATCTCGCTCGTAAAAAGGAAGCCGCCGAACGTCGCAAATTCGACCTCGGCGACAGCAATCTCCTGCTGGTCAACCTCCGCGAGCTATCGACCGCGGACACCGCCGCCACCGAAGTTGATGCTCGCCTGAACTTCTTCGACGCTCAAGCCGACTACCGCGCCGCACTAGCCAACGACGTCGTTCCGTAATGTTTTTGGGTTTTCCTCAATTCGTGTCGGTGTGCGTGCCGAGTCACCCGCTATCACTGCGCACGCTCCGCGCAAAAACGCGAAGGGCGATTCCGCCATGCGTCCCATGCGCAACGGGATCAAACTTTCCTAACGCCCCGCATTGCTGGCCAGCACCGTCGCCACCGCGTCCCCCCGATCCGCCGTCGGTGTCCATGTCGCGTGTGACTCGCGCTGCGTTTGCGCGTGGGTTAAACGCAAATTGCCCACACTATGGCGCGCGTGGCTACGATTGATCCCGACAGTTCCTTACGCCAGGATTTCTTGAATCACTCGGCCGTGGACGAACGTCAGACGCTGTTCCGCGCCGTTGAAGTGGAACGCGAGCTTCTCGTGATCGAGTCCCAGTAAGTGGAGCACGGTGGCGTAAAGTTCCCAGACGTTGCTGACGTTCTCGACGGCGTGGTAGCCGAAGTCGTCGGTTGCGCCGTAGGTGAACGGCGCCTTCACGCCCGCGCCGGCTAGCCACACGGTGAAGCCCTTGGGGTTGTGATCGCGGCCGTTCGCTCCGGCCTGGAACATCGGCGTGCGACCGAACTCGGTGACCCACATCACCAGCGTGTCGTCCATCATGCCTCGCGCTTTGAGATCCTTCAGCAACGCTGTGGCAGGTGCGTCGAGGATCGGACCATGCACGTCGTATTGCGTTTTGAGCGCCTTGTGGCCGTCCCAGTTGCCGACCCCTTCGCCCATCGCATACGCGCCGTTGAAGAGTTGCACGAACCGGACGCCGCGCTCCAATAGCCGCCGAGCCAGCAGGCAGTTGCGAGCGAATCCGGCCTTCGTCTTGTTGGTGTCCGCCGTGCCGTACATGGCGTGCGTGACGGCCGACTCTTGCGCGAGATCGGCGACTTGCGGCGCACTCAATTGCAGCTTGGCGGCCAGTTCGTAGCTGGCGATCCGCGCGGCCAGTTCGGTGTCGCCTGGATTCCGCTCCAGATGTTTGTCGTTGAGCAGCTTGAGAAAGTCGCGTGTCGCCACGTCGCCGGAGGGGCGGATCGACGTCGGTCGCGCCAGATTCAGGATCGGCTTGTCGGCGTTAAAGGGCGTCCCCTGAAACACGGCGGGCAGAAATCCGTTCCCCCAGTTCTGCGGCCCGGCCTGAGGCACGCCGCGCGGATCGGGAATCGCTACGTAGGCCGGCAGATTGTCGGCCTCGCTGCCGAGCGCGTACGTCATCCAGGCACCGGCGCTCGGGTGGCCTTCCATCGTGAAGCCGGTGCTCATGAACGTCTCGCCCGGGCCGTGCGTATTGGTCTTCGACGTCATCGAATGGATGAAGCACAGATCGTCCACCAGTTCGCCCAATTGTGGGAGCAACTCGGAAGTCTGTTTGCCACACTGGCCGCGCGGCTTGAAAGCCCACGGGCTTTTGACGAGGTTGCCGAGCTTCCCCTGAAAAGTCACGACGTTTTCGTTCCCCGGCATCGGCTGGCCGTCGTACTTAATGAGTTCCGGTTTGTAGTCCCACGTATCGACGTGGCTGCAAGCGCCGGAGCAAAAGATCATCAACACTCGCTTTGCCTTGGCCGGGAAGTGCGCGGCCCGAGCGCGCAGCGGAGCGGCTGGATCGATCGCCGGCTGCCAGCCGTGCGGTTCCTCGGCGAGCAATCCGTCTTGGGCCAGCAAGCTCGCCAACGCCACACCAGTCAAACCGCCGGCGGCATGGGAAAAGAAATTGCGACGGTCGAGCAACCGACGGCCTTCGTGCGACAGAGTTGGTTTTTCGGTGCGTGTCATGTTGGTGTTGGTTTGGTTGGTTCGATTGCGACTATCGCACGAACACGAGTTCGTTCGAGTTCAGGATCGCGCGGCAGAAAATTGGTAAGCCTTCCGCCGCGACGAGCGACTCGGCGGCCTGCTTTTCGGCGGTGTCGGGCGGGCGTCCGTACGCCAACCAGAACGCTCGCTCGACCTGCGCCGCAACGGACGTTCCGGCGTCGCGAACCAGTCGCTCGGCGAATTTCTCGGACTGCTGGAGCACGAATGGGCCGTTCAGCAAGTTGAGCGCCTGCAACGCCGTCGTCGAGGCATTCCGTTTTCCAACCGGCTGTGCGAAATCGGGACAGTCGAAAACGCCGAACGTGCTGTCGTACTGCATTCGCGGACGCTCCATGTAGATCATTCGTCGCCACTCGGCCGGACCGAACGCTTGCTTCGGCGTGTAGACCTTCACGTAGTTGCCATTCGGCTCGAAGACGTCAAACCCAGGTCCGCCGCGCGTCGGGTCGAGCGTCCCGGCCACGGCCAGCATCGTGTCGCGAATCGGTTCGGCTTCCAGTCGTCGTGGACTAAATCGCCAGAGCAACACATTGCCGCCATCCACGGCCACCGCTTGCGGATTCGCCTGACTCGATTGCCGGTACGCTTGCGACAACATGATCAGCCGGTGGATGTGCTTCGGCCGCCAGCCCGTTTCCATCAGCTCACACGCCAACCAGTCCAACAGCTCCGGATGCGAAGGCTGGCCGCCATTGAAGCCGAAGTCGTTTGGAGAAGGCATCAGCCCGCGGCCGAAGTGGTAGTGCCAGATGCGATTCACGAGCACGCGCGCCGTGAGCGGGTTTTTTTCGCTGGCGATCCAGTTGGCCAAGGCCAACCGACGTTTGGCTTCTGGCGTCTTCGCATCCAACGCCGGAGGATTGCCGAGCACCGCGATCGTGCCGGGAGCAATCACCTCGCGGCGCTGCATCGGCTCGCCGCGATGCAGGCGGTATGTCGGTTCGCTCGGTTCCTGAAACCCGCCGGCATAAGCCATCTGCGGCTTCAGCGTCTCCAGTTCATCCGCGAGCGATTGGATTCGAGCTTGTAGCGTGACGTACTCGGCCCGTGTTTTTTCAGGCAGCGTTTCGACGGCGAATTTGATCGCGGGCTGAGGCGAATCAAACGGTTGCCGATCATCACTCGACGCCACGACTCGCCATTCGTTGGGAGTGACCGCGACTTCGATCAGGTAGTCGATTGCCAGTCGATCCTTGAACCGACCTTCGCGATCGCGTCCCCAGGCGACGCGGTCGATCGTCGCCGGTTCGGACAATTCGATCTGCACCCAGCCTTTGCCGTTTTCGTTGGAAATCCAACTTCGTGCGTTGCCGTACTGACCATCGTTGACGTGTGCCAGTTGATGGTTCGGGTCCGATCCGTTGGCGTACACGCCCGAGACGGTCACCTTCGCGCCGGCGGAAGCCAGTGCCACGTTTCGCGGCGTCGCGTCCGTGGTGAAGACCTCCAACTCGTCGATACACGGTTCGCCAACATTGGCGCGTCGAGCGGTGAATCGCACGTACTTGGCTTGAACCGGATCGAAGCGGTCGAGGTTGACAGCCGCATCGACGCGCTGTCGCAACGTGGTAGGCAGCTTGCTGGAACCGGCGCGAGCCAGTGGTTGCGAAATCGCCTCGATGGCTCGCAACAATTGTTTAGCACGGAGCAACTCGCCGTTCAAAGTCTCGCGGCGTTTTTGGTCGTCATTGTTCACGGGCGAACGAGCATCACGCTCGCCGTGCTTCACGCCCGCGAACACCGCTTGCAGCGCGAAGTAATCGGTCTGGGCAATCGGGTCGAACTTGTGGTCGTGGCATTTGGCGCAGCCGGTGGTCAGTCCGAGAAACGCCGAACTGGTGGTCGATACCATATCGTCCAGTTCGCCGAGTCGCTGCGAACGAGTGAGTTCGATGTCTGGACTCTTCACGGCGTCATTCGGGCCAGCCACCAGGAAGCTGGTCGCGACATCCGCACCGACCTGATCGCCCGCCAGTTGTTCGATGATGAATTGTGTGAACGGCTTGTCGGCATTGAACGATTCGATGACGTAATCGCGATACGGCCAGGCGTTCGCTCGTTTCAGGTTGGTCTCGAACCCGGCGCTCTCCGCGAATCGCACCACGTCCAGCCAGTGCCGCCCCCAACGCTCGCCGTAATGCGGCGAAGCCAGCAACCGATTAATCAAATTCTTGTACGCGTCCAGCGACGGATCGGCGACAAACGCCCGCACTTCTTCCGGCGTCGGAGGCAAGCCATGCAGATCAAGCGTCGCGCGGCGGATCAGCGTTGCCCGGTCGGCTTCGGGAGAAATCGAAAGGTCAGCGACGGCGAGTTTTTCAATGACGAAAACATCGACTGGATTGATTGAAGATTTGGAATCTGAAATTTGAGATTGATTTCGGCTTGGCAGCTTGAGCGACCACCAATCTCGCCCGGCGCGCGTGGTGGTGGTGAACTCGAACGGACTCAGCACGCGTCCCGCCGGCCATTTTGCGCCGTCGTCGATCCACTGCTTGAGCACGGCGAGGTCTTTCGACGAAACCGGCTGGCCTTTGCCTTTGGGCGGCATCTCGCCCGCTTCAATTCGTGCGACCAGCGTGCTCTTGGCGGCGTTTCCGGCTGCAATTGCGAGTTCACCACTTTCGCCGCGACGTAATGCCGCCTGCGGATCGAGCAAGTTCAACTCGCCCACATGGTCGCCCGGATTGTGACATGCGGCGCAGTGCCGAATCAGAATCGGAGCCACCTGCCGCTCGAAATCAACCGCAGCCGGTTCCGCCCCCGCAGCCGACCGCCCGTTGATGCCACAGACCGCGACCAACGCAACCGTAACTGCTCGCCATCCGTTACTCACCATCATTCGGCACGTCCTAAGATAACGATACATAGTTGAGTCCTGTTACCGACGAATTGGCCTCGACCGCCTTGACGTGCCGGCAGCAGTTTGGGACCACCAATGCCGTTGAACAATCTAACTCGTCTGGCCTCAAGCGGGAACTCGAACAAGTCCCGCATCAGGCCGTGAATTGTGGACATGGTCGGTGACGCCGATCACCAAGACCTGATCATCGGTCAGAAACGGCTCCGGTTTCGTGCTGGTCGCTTTGTGAAAGGTGAGGACGTGAAGTTCGACGACCCAAGACCACTCGCTTCCCGATGAGTCCGGCCAACCTCCGCGAGCAATCCACTGCCGATGCCGCCGCCGAAGTCGATGCCCGCCTGAACTTCTTCGACGCTCAAGCCGACTACCGCGCCGCACTGGCCAACGACGCCGTTCCGTAAGGTTGTTGAAAAGGCATTTCTTCTGTGAGGTGGTCACGAATGGTCTACCGCGTGATCGGCGTCGAGTTGCTTGGATGCGTAACTCGTATTCAACAGGCTTTGGTGATGCCCGAGGAGTTGCATTGCAGGTTGCCACAAAACACCACTTCGGCCTGATTGACCGTGAATTGAGCGATCTGTCCTTGACGACAAACAAACGTTTGATATGTTTCAAACATCTGTTTGAACCATTTTGATAGGTGAAGGGCGATGGACGAGACTCGTTTGCGATTACTGGATGCTGCGGGACCAATTTTTGCCGAACGGGGGTATCGGGCGGCGACCGTGCGCGAGATTTGTCAGGAGGCGGGAACGAATCTCGCGGCGATCAGCTATCACTTTCACGACAAAGAGAGCTTTTACGTTGCGGCCGTGAAGCACGCGGCGGAAGGGTGCATGGATCGAGTACCGCTTCCGATTTGGCCAGAATTGATGCCGGCTCGCGAGCGACTGCTGTCGTTTGTGACGACGTTTCTCAATCGAGTGGCCATCGATCATGAGCCGGCTTGGCATGGTCAATTGCTGATGCGTGAGATGGTCTTGCCGACTCGGGCATGTGCTGAGTTTGTGCGCGATTATGTTCGGCCAATGCATTCGATGTTGATGTCGATCCTGACGGACTTGATGCCGGATGTGACTGAGCAGGATCGTTGGCTGACTGTGTTAAGTATCGTCGGACAGTGTCTGCACCACCGTTTCGGCCAAGCGGTGATGATCGAATTGAATGGCAAAACGGCGGTCGACTCTTACGGCGTCAAGCCGATCGCCGAACACATTACCGAGTTCAGTTTGGCGGCGATTGAGCGGATCGTGAGACAACGATCAAAGCCTCAACGCTCAGCGACGAAAACTCGAAAAGCCAAACAGCGTCGGAGGACGACGGCATGAATTGGGTCGCCTTTCGCATGTTGACCGGAGATCGCGGTAAGTATCTCGGACTGATTTTCGGTGTCGCGTTCGCCACGTTGCTGATGTCGCAACAGGTCTCGATTTTTATGGGGATCATCAATCGGACTGCGAGCCAGATTCTAGATGTTCGCGACGCGAGCATCTGGGTCATGGACAACAAGGTGCGATTCATCGATGAAGCGCCGGGGTTGCCCGATAGCGATTTGCAGCGAGTTCGTGGCGTGCCGGGGGTTGCATGGGCTGTGAGGTTGTACAAGGGGCAGTTGTTGGCCCGGCTGCCCGACGGCAATTCGCGAAGTCTGATCGTGTTCGGATTGGACGACGCCTCTTTCGTCGGCGCTCCAGCCGAGATGATCGTTGGCGAATTGGCGGACTTACATCGGCCGGACGCGTTCATCATCGATAAAGCGGGCTACGAATATATGTGGCCTGGCGAACCGTATCGGCTCGGGCGAGAACTCCAAATCAACGATTGTCGAGCCGTGCTGATTGGAGTCTGCAAAGCGTCGGCTCCCTTCACGACGTTGCCGGTGCTGTTCACGAGATATTCGACGGCGTCGACCTTCGTGTCGAAAGAACGCCGCATGATGTCGTTTGTCTTGGCTCAGTCTGTGGAAGGGCAGGATGACGAGGAAGTCTGTCGCCGCATTGAGAAGCAAACCGGTTTGATGGCTTTGACGCGAGACCAATTCTTTTGGAAGACGGTGAAATACTTCCTGGGTTCGACAGGCATTCCCGTGAATTTTGGAATAACGATCCTGCTGGGGTTTGTTGTTGGAGCGGCCGTCACGGGCCAGACGTTTTATCTCTTCACAATCGAAAACCTGCGGCAGTTTGGAGCCTTGAAAGCGATGGGCGTCACAAACCTGCGGCTCGTCGGCATGATCCTGCTGCAAGGGATGCTCGTCGGCGGAGCCGGATATGGAATTGGCGTCGGATTGACCGCGCTGTTCTTTATCGGCACGAGTCCGATCACGCATCTTGCCGGGCTACACATGACGTGGGCTGCGGTCGGAGGCACTGGTATCGCGGTGTTTGTGATCATCACCATCACCAGCCTGGCGAGCATTCACAAAGTTTTAGTTCTCGAACCGGCCATCGTCTTCCGAGGGTAAAGCTCGTCGTTCCATGACAATCCAACTTCTCGACTCACACGCGCAGCAAACTCCCGACGACGACTTGTCGTTCTCGGCGGTGGTGTGTCGCGGTGTTACCAAAGAATTCGGTTCGGGTGACACGGTGACCGTCGCGCTCAGCGGAGTGGACTTGGATGTCTCATCTGGGCAAATGACTCTGCTGGTCGGAGAGAGCGGTTGCGGCAAGACAACGTTGATTTCGATCATCGCCGGGCTACTCGATCCGTCGGCGGGTGAGGTCCATGTTTTTGGAGAAGCGTTGCATCAGATGCGCGGACGACAGTTGGTCCGGTTCCGAGCGGAGAACATCGGATTTGTGTTTCAGCAGTACAACCTGCTACCGGCATTAACGGCGGCCGAGAATGCAGCGATCCCGCTGATCATCGGCGGTGAGCCACGCACTTCGGCCGTGCGCCGCGCGACTGAGTTGTTGGATGCAGTTGGCCTGGGGAATCGAGCTGGTTCATACCCGCATCAACTTTCGGGCGGTCAGCAGCAGCGAGTTGCAATCGCTCGCGCGCTGGTTAACGAGCCACGCTTGTTGGTGTGCGACGAGCCGACCGCGGCGCTCGATGCCAAGTCCGGTCAAACCGTGATGGAACTACTGAAGCGAGTCGCCGTGCAACCCGGACGCGCGGTCATCATCGTCACCCATGACAGCCGAGTTTTCGGCGTCGGGGACCGCATTATTCACATGTCCGACGGCCGCGTGGAACGCATCGCCTCCGCAGGAAAGTCGTAGAGTTTGATCATGTCACGATTCTTCATCACCACGATCTTACCGATCATCGCGTTGGCGATGGCCGTACTCGGATTTGTACATGTTCAGAAAGAGTCACAGCCGATTCCGTCGCTGGCTCCTCCGACGCCGCCAGTTCGCAGCCCGTTCGGGAAGACCGTCGCCGCCAGTGGCCTCGTCGAGCCAAAGCACGAGAGCATCGCGATCGGTTCGGCCCTGTCTGGCATCGTGCTAGAAGTTTTCGTCCCGGCCGAGTCGGTTGGCCAACATGTTAAAAATGGGGATCCACTGTTCCGCGTCGACGATCGGCATCTCACTGCTCAGTTGGTCTTGCAACAGGCGAACGAGGCATCCGCCAAGGCAACACTCGCCAAACTTCAAGCGATGCCACGCGAAGAAGAACTACCTCCGATACAGGCTAAAGTTAAAGCCATGGAAGCTCAGCGATCGCGAATGTTCGATCAGTTTCAGCGTTCACAACGATTGCTTGCTACCAAAGCGATCACTGATGAAGAACTGACTCAGCGGCGTTTGAGCTATGAGGAGGTCGATCAGCAGTTCTTGCAGACCAAGAGCGAATTCGATTTGCTCAAAGCCGGCACTTGGCAACCCGATTTGGAAGTTGCTAAGGCAACCGTTGCGATCGCCACCGCTCAAGTCAAGCAGACTCAAACGGAAGTCGACCGCGCGCTAGTGCGAGCGCCGGTGGACGGCGAAGTCTTGCAAGTCAATGTCCGACCGGGGCAGATCGTCTCCGCACAATCGAATCAGGCCATGATCGTGCTTGGCGACAGCACGGAACGCCGCGTGCGAGTCGATATCGATGAACACGACATTCCACGTTTCGATCCGCATAACCCGGCCTTGGCATTCCGTCGTGGCGATGCCAAGACGGAATTGCAGCTCCGCTTCGTGCGAGTGGACCCGTATGTGATCCCCAAACGCTCGCTGAGCGGAGCGAACACCGAACGCATCGACACCCGAGTGCTACAAGTGATCTACGCCATCGAAAAACCTCCACTGACAATCTACATCGGCGAGCAATTGGATGTTTTCATCGACGTGACGCACCAGTCATCAACCTCGCAGATCGAGCCTCTCCCATGACGAACGGTGTCAGCCGTGCTTAGCCTTGTTGATCATCAAACCGTGGCAATAACGAGTGAGATTGGTCCGGACATTCCTCGACCATGCTGCATCGAGCTGGTTTGAGCTTCAGCCGATGTTGTGTTGAATTCCGCCATTTGCAGAATGATCCCCAGATGAACGACGAATTGGTTCCGAAGATTCGCATTCAGACCTGCAATGACGCACCGATTCGAGCGGACGGGGACTTTGTGCTGTATTGGATGATCGCGTTTCGGCGGACGACTTGGAATTTCAGCCTGCAACGTGCGGTGGAATTGGCCGTTGAGTTGCAGAAGCCGCTGGTCATCTTCGAGCCGCTGCGGATCGGGTATCGCTGGGCCAGCGATCGGATTCATCGGTTCGTGATCGACGGGATGGCTGACAACGCCGCTCGGATCGCCGCCGCGAAGAATCCCGGCGTGCTGTACTTCGCATATGTCGAACCGACGGCCGATGCCGGCAAAGGGTTGTTGGCGGCGCTCGCCGAGCGAGCCTGTGTTGTCGTGACGGATGACTTCCCGTCGTTCTTTCTGCCTCGCATGGTTTCGGCTGCGGCTTCTCGACTGCCGGTGCGATTGGAGTCCGTGGACTCAAACGGGCTGCTGCCGCTGCGCGCGACGGACCGAGTCTTCACAACGGCGTTCTCTCTCCGAGCGTTCTTGCAGAAACAACTGCCGACGCATTTGGAAGATTTTCCGAAATCGAACCCGTTGGAAGGAGTGCGTCTTCCGCAGCTCAAATCTTTGCCGCAAGAGATCACAACTCGCTGGCCTGCGGCGTCAGCAAAACTGCTGGCTGGCGATACCAAAGCGCTCGCGGCTTTGCCGATCGACCATTCGGTCGGTGTTGTCGAAACTCGCGGCGGCATAACTGCCGCGCGGCAGAAGTTGGCTCGGTTCTTGGACCGCAGCCTGTCGCAATACGCCGCTGGTGCGAATGACCCGGATGCCGACAATCGCAGCGGCCTGTCGCCGTATCTGCACTTCGGGCACATCTCACCGCATGAGCTGCTTCATGAACTGATGACGCGAGAAGAGTGGTCACCGGCGTCTCTCGGAGAGAAGACGGGCGGCAAGCGCGAAGGTTGGTGGGGCGTCAGTCCGGGGGCCGAAGCGTGGCTGGATGAATTCGTGACGTGGCGCGAGTTGGGCTACAACATGTCGTCGCACTGTAACGACTACGAGCAATTCGAGTCGCTCCCCGATTGGGCACAGGCGACGCTCGCCAAACATGAGAGCGACCCGCGTGAACACGTCTATTCGCTCGAAGAATTCGCAACGGCAGCGACTCACGACCTGCTGTGGAACGCCGCTCAAACGCAACTTGTTCGAGAAGGCCGCATGCACAACTACCTGCGAATGTTATGGGGCAAGAAGATTCTCGAATGGTCGGCCACGCCGCGCGACGCGCTGGCCACGATGATCGAACTCAACAATAAGTACGCGCTCGACGGCCGCAACCCGAACTCGTACTCCGGCATCTTCTGGACGTTGGGCCGCTACGACCGAGCCTGGGGGCCAGAGCGGCCCATCTTCGGAACGGTGCGCTACATGAGTTCCGACAACACACGCAGGAAACTACAAGTCCGGGAATACATGAAAACTTACGGCGACTTGAAGTCGAGAGATTGATTCTTGTTGTGGAGTTCCGAGCCAAGTTGCTGATCGCTCCGCAATTGGGGGCACCAGCACAGGTTGGCGGTGTTGTCGTTATGCGAGACGACAACCATTCCGCTGCCGTCTGTTCTTCGACCGTCGGCTCGGTCGCTGTGACGATGACGAACGATGACTTGCCATCGGCCGCGAGTCGCGGTGGAAGGTTCGCCGCGAAGACCGCCTCAGGGAGGAGGAGTTCAGGGAATAACAGAAGACGACGAATGGCGGGAACGTGTCTTTGGCCGCCAAGTGCGTCATTGTGGCTGTTGAACTCCTGTTTTCGCACTTTGCAGTTGAGTGTCTTCAGTCGTCGTCTCCCTCAATTCGCTGGACTCTTATTTCGACACAGACACGGTCACGAAGTCGCTGGCAGCGAGCGGTATGGCGATACGAATCCAACCAGAGTCGAGCGTTTCGAATGGGATTGGGCCGTGACGGACGGACTCGACTTGCGTGACGAGCCTATCTGTCTTCAATCGCAACTCGACACGGTCGAGCGGTTGCAGCGTGTGGTTCGAGAGCGCGAGCAGGACGCCTTGTTCGCAGCGCAGTTCGACTGTGTCGATGAGCGGCGTGTCGCAAGTCAGCGACGCAGTGAGCTTTGCCGTTCGCACGGGTGTGAGGAGTCGGTCTCGAATACTCGACGGATAGCGCCACGGGTTGTGCGAACGGTCGAGCAACTCGCGGTCGGCGGAAGCGATCGAGCTGGCAATGCCCGGCGCGGAGACGGTGGCGTTGGTCGCGAGCGGTTGATCGGCATTCGCGGACGCAACGCGGGCTTCGGCAAGTTTCTCGGTGGCAAGGCGTTCGGTGTCCGCTTTCTGTTCGAGCGGTCGCCGCGCGATGAGGGCCGGTTTGATATAGGACAACGCGGGGAGGAAGCCGCAGACGATGACACTACCTTTGCCGATTCGGCCGCTGATTGCCGCCGGCTGGCCGTCTTTGAAGGTGGCGATGACTTCGACTTCTTTGTCGCTGATCGCTCTGCGGTCAGGACGTTTGATTGCGGAGCGATCAACGGCTTTGAGCGACTGCTTCACCGACAGAACTTCCAACTGCTCGTCGCCCCAAGTCACCGTGTCGAGCGGATTGAGATAGCTCAGGAACTTGCCGGAGTTGTTGTATGGCTCCGGTGTCGTCAGCTCGCCGCGTTCAACCGGCAGCAGCGATGTCAGTGCATCGAGCGGACGGTTGAATTCGTCGCGTGATGCCGCTCCGGCCGTGAGGAACAAACTGCCGCCGGATTCAACCCACGATCGCAGTTTCCTTGCCGCCGCTCGCGTCAGATTCGGGCCGGAAAGGTAACAGACTTTGTACTGATCGAGCCGTTCAATCTCGCGTTCGGAGACGATGTCGACCGGCGTTTGAGCGTGCGTCAGCGCGAGCCAAGTATGCATGCGATCGTGGCCGAAGGCGACGTTGCTTTGCATCGTCCAGATGTCAGACGACGAGCTGTAAAGGATCGCGACCTCGGCCGGCGCGGTCCTTGCCGTGACGAGCCAATCTTCGACGGCACCGATCTCACGCGTGATCTCGGCGTTAGCTGTCCAGAGTTCCGGCCGATGATGCCACAGGTGCGAACGCCAGGCTGGGCCTCCCTCGTGGCTGCTCCAGTTCGGGCCATAGGAAAAATTCATCCACAACCGTACGCCGCGAGCGGTCTCGCTGACCGCTTTCGTCTTGATATCCCAGGGAGTGCGTCCGGCATGAGCGATCAAGTAATGCCCGATCGTTTGTCCGCGTTTTCTCGCCGCCGCTTGCATCAGTGCGACATTGAACGCGGCACATTGAAACGTCGATGAGTTGTTCGCCCAATCTTCGCCCCAGATTGCGTTCTGATCGTCGGCATCGAGCAACTCGAAGTAGTCGATTCCCTGCCCGCAGAAGTTGGCATGATAGACCGCTCCGTCGCTGAAGTTGACGAGCGTTGGGAACGCGCGGCCATACGCCTCCTCAATGACCCGCCGCTGAGTCGCCATAAAGTCGCCGATGGCTCGCGTGCGGAAGAGTTGCGTGAAGTAATGTAGCGCGGGGAATTGATCGCGCTCCGACTCTGCGACCGGACGCACGTCGTCCCAGCTCGCGACGAGCAAGTCTTCCGGCGTGAGCGACTTCACCTTGAGCCATTCACGAAATCGTTCGCGATACGCTTCATCCTTCGCGGCGAACGAGGCCGCTTGGCCGGTTGGCTCGTCCATCAACATACAGGCCGCGATGTCCTCGATCCGCCGCCCGGACTTCTGGAAGAGTGCGACATCGTGCTTCACTCGCTCACGCATCACGTCGAGGTCGGGCCGACAATACGAATCTCCTTTCATGTGCCACGCACCGTGAATGATCCGGTCGTAAGCGCCGTTGAAGCCGAAGTAGTCGAGCGTCTGTTGCTCGCGCTGTGTGACCGCTGCATCGACCGGCAGCTCGTAGCCGCTGATGCTCGCACTCACGAGAAACGGAATCTTGACCGGCTTGCGACCATGCTTCGGCCAGTCGAACGCATCCGCCAGCTTGCCGAGCTCCTCGGCAAAGTCGCGATCACGCTTGAGTCGCGCGATGTTCTGAGGCGACTCCAAATCCGGCGGCGCAATGATGACCAGCCCGTTGGGAGTCGCTTCGACATCGAATGTCTTGATGACTTCGATGTCTATCGGTTGGGACTCCTTCCCGGCCGCTTTGCCTGTGTTCAATGGGTCTCCACCGAGTCCCAATCTGCGGCGTCCGAATTCCAACCTGGCTTTGAACCGCGCCGCCTTCTCGTGATACGAATGCCGTACCGACAGATTCAACGCGGCTCCCGAATCCTGATAGACGGTCGGGGTCAGGTTGCACCACGGCGTGACGTCCCCCGACTTCAGCATCTGGTCAGCCGGTGGCGCAAGTTCCTCTCGTATACCGTCTCGCCCGATCGCATAGTGCGCGTACCACGGCGAGCGATAGTGATCCGCGAATAAGTGCATGTAGACCGGCCGGTCATAGCCTTCGCCCATCGTGACTCGGACCAACGTCTGCGGCCCGAACGGCAAATGATCCGGTACGAGCTTCAGATCGGTCGTGATCAACACGCAGTCCACATGCCGTACATAGCCAACACAGTTCTTTTGCTCGTGCTTTGCCAGCGAGAGCGTCACCTCTCCGGCAGGTAGGTCCGCCTCGAACGACTGCCAAGTGTATTCCCAATCGGCGACGCCAGGCAGAACGTCGAGATCATATGTCTTCGTCGCAAGCGCCTTTTCACCCGCCGTCACCGCCAATTGAAACGGCCCGCGCCACGCCGCGACCTGCATGTATCGCACCCACACTCGATACCGCCCCGCGCCACTCACACGCACCGTTTTCGAGGCGACCGCATCCCCGGCACCATCCGCGCCCCACAGCGTCTTCGTCTGCGAGGCTCGTCCAGTTTGTTCGTTGCTCGTCGCGACCCAGCCGCTCGACGACGACCGCATCGTCTCGGCCTCAATGAAGACCGTGTCGGCGATTGCAAGCTCTCCGACACACGATGCCCACGAGAGGAACAACAGACCCCAAAGCGAAGCCATGCGACGGACGATCTTCATGCAGGTGTCTCCATTATTTTCCGAGAAGCGGTTTCAAACCACGTTTGCGTCGTAGCCACATTCGCCAGAACTCTTGTTTCGTTGGTGGCATTTCCAATGCAGCGTACATAAGGCTCGACATCAGAGTGCGGACCTATGAACCGGCTAGAAGTTTCACGACCAGTTCGACCTCAGTCTTGATCGGTTGATTTCCTGTCAGCGGATCGGGTGGGCCGGTGGCAATCAGTTTTATGCCCTTCACTTCTCCGCTCGCGAAGTTGATGGGGAAGCGGAGTTCGAGGGCGAAGTCGGTTTGATCGGCTTTGACGGCGGCGTTCGTGATCGCGACACCGCCGGGCTGACCGGTGAGAGTCAGGTTCGCGTCCCCTGTGAAACCAGCGAGGCGTTCGATCTTGCCGGTCAGTTTCACGATTGTTCCGGCTTTGGGATCGAGCGTCTGTTCGATGGTCGTCGAGCCGCTCAGCTTCACGGCCAGCGGATTGAGGACTGGTAGGCGGCGCACTAGTGAGTACGCCGTTCTCAAGACGACGTTGCGTTCGGGATTGAGCAACTCAGCCTTGATGGAGATGTCGCACGAACTCTCCGGCAAGACGGACGGGATGACAAGCGAGAGTTCGCTGATGGACGGCGCTTTCGCTTCAGCTTCGCGAACGGCGGTTTCGGCGGCGGTCTTCTTGGTGGTGAGATCGGCAACCTTTGCATCAGCGGCGATCTTGGCATCACCTTGAGTAACGGTCGATTGCTTGACCGCTTCGGCCAGTTGGGTGATGAGTGTGTTCAGCGCGGTGATCGCTGCTTGCACGGGCGGATCGACTGGAACTTCGACGACTCGCTCCGGTCGTAGCGTGAGGATGAGGTTCGGTTGGTTGTTGACTCTCGGTTCCGATTGCGAGGTGACGAACGTCAGCCGAACTGGACCGAGCATTCCGGGCGGACGAACGAATTTTGCTTGGATCGCGGGCTTGCTCATCAGGACCAATTGCGTCATCGGTTGAGCGTCGGCCCACGCGACTTGAAATGGCGTCGCTGATTTCGGAGTCACTGCGATGGCAAATTGCTCGCGCAGCCAAACGGGCGTGCGATCATCGGCGGGCACGTCGGTGCGGACTCGCGCAGACACCGCGCCGTCCGGCGACTTCAACATCATCGACGTGACGAGTTGGCTCGCCGCGTCACCCGCGCCAGTCAGCGTCAACAGTGTGCCGCTGGCTCCGGCGAGGATTTCGGTACCCGTCGCGGTGACTCCTGGAGGTAGTTGGCCGAGTGACAATTGCAGTGGGCCGTCGTAGCCGCGCCGCGCTACATTCACCTGAAACACTTGCGACTCACCGGACGCGATGTTGCTGACGTCGGATTTCGCCGTGGCAGTCACTTCGGGCGTGGGCTTGTCGGTATTGGAGACAACGAGCCGATAGATCGCTTGCTCGTTCGCGATTTCCAGCGCGTCACGCAGCACAACAACGAGTGTGTCGAGTCCGGCCGGGACGGTGAACTCAAGCCTTGGGTCGATCGACGTTTGGCCGTCATCGTTGCTGGCAAGCACGCCGCCATCTTTGTTGCGCAATTCCAACACCGCGTCGATGCACGAACCGAGCCGCTCAGCGAAGACCTCGAACGTCAGCTTGATTCCAGGCGTCACAGCGAATCGGTACTGATCGAGTTGCCCCGGCGCATCGAGCCGGCCGCTGATGGCAACGGGAATCATAGGCACGGGCAGCTCGCCTGTGCTGCTGGCCTGAGAAGCGGTAGGCAACCCGCTCGCCGCAACGGTGGACTCAACCAACTCCGTCAACGAACTGAGCAACACGCTTGGCGGCGAACCACTTGCCAGTTGCGGATTCAGAAACGGAGTCGGAATCACGTCGCCGTCCATTGGCGCTTTGAACGGCAACTTCGCGCCACCCGCCGTGCCCAGCAATTCGAGAACGATCTCTTGCCCACGCCTCACCGCTGGCGGAAACGCAAGATCGGCGAACTGCCATTGGCCGACCTTCAGACGAAAGAAGCTGACTCCCGGCGGAGCGTATTGCAGATCGTGAACCTCAATCGTGTACTGCCCATCGCGCGGCAACTTGGTCGCGATGCGGCAATCTCCGGCCAGAGTTTGCGACGGCATCGCCCACGCGACTTGCACTCGTTGATTGTCATAAAGATGCACGACTGGCCGCAGCTTGCTGCCGAGCCGTTTGGCTTCGACTTCAATCAACAAGTCTTCGCCTGTTTTGCCTGTGAACGACGTCTTTGAGGCACCGCTCCCTGGCACCGACCCATGCAAGCTGGCCGGCAGCGCCGCGATTGTTTCCGAAATCGGCAACTGCGGCAGCCGATCAAGCGCGACCGTCACGCTGTTCGAGACTCCCTCGTTCGTCGCCAATCGAAGTTGAGCGACTCCAGGAGTTGTTTCGTTCGGCAACATCGCGGTCAGCACGATGCGATTCGCGTTGCTCTGTTTGTCATCAATCGCCGCCTCGACCGCGTTCGCATTCAGCCACAGCTTCGGAGCCGGCAGCAAATCGACTCCATCAATCGTCACGACTGTCGGCTGACCGATCTGGAACCCGCGCATATTGATGTTGCGAATCTCCGGCGGTCGGGCCGGTGCGGTGGACGACATCAGAGTAAAAACGTAGGCCAAGGTCAGCCGTTGTGCTTGGCGGATCGTCATGTTCACGGTTCCGATACTCAATTGACTTTTCGGTTTGCGAAATCTGTATGCCCGAACGAGTTCGCACAACGAGCCAGTCGTGTGGAATCCGGCGAGTCGGCTCATCCGGCGAATCTTGTGACCCGATATGGTCGGATAAGGCGTTCCGGGTTTGTGGGATGATCCTGCCCTGGTTGCGCAATATCGTTCAATGCCTTCGGGCCAGAAGGCTGCGAGTCGTCAGAAGGATGATGCCATGCGGATGCTGGCCGTAAGTTTATTGTTGTTGTCGTTTTCGGGTTGTTGCAGCGGACCGAATTGGTCCAAGTGCGACCGACACGGGCGTGGCCCATTGGCTTGTTCGGAATCTTGCGCTTCCGCACCGGCTTCCGCAACACCGTCGTCTCCCTTAAAGCCGCTTGATGATCCGTTGGTGCCACCATCACCAAGCGAAGCTCGCCGGCGGTCAGCACCTCATCGCGGTCTGGTCACGAGCTCCGATGAGTCCCTCCGAAAACTGACAACAGAGTTGGAAAGGGCCAAACGGGACAAAAGCCAATTGGAAACCAAACTGACCGAGGAAACCGCGAAACAAACACAACAGCGGCTGGAGCTTGAAGCTCGTTTGGTCGTTTTGCAGCAACAGTTGCAATTGACTCAGGCGAATGCCGTGCGGCAGGTTCAGTATCGGCCCGTTCAGTCCGTCGTGGCCTCGGAGTCGGATTGGACGAATAACGGATTCGGCCGTGCTCCAGCGACGTGGAATCCGAGTTCGAATCCGTGGAATGGTTCCGACAACGGAGTTAACCTGCCACGCACCTCGCCAGTTGAGACATGGCCCTTCAGCCCGCAGCGGTGATTCATCGTGACACTGCACATTTCCGAAACGGCGAGCAGCCGAGGCGAACCCGATCGTGACCGATGTGCGAACGCAGCGAAAGACTTGGCGTCGGCACTGGGCTTGGATTAGTTGGGTGCTCGGAATCCTGCTGCTGACGTGGGTGTTGCGACAGAATTGGGACGACATCAAACGCCTGACGACTCAGCCGCGAAATTGGCATTGGCCGAGCTTGGTGACGGCGCTTCTGGTGTGCGGCAGTTCGATCGTACTGACGTTTGTACGTTGGTATTGGCTGGTGAAGGCTCAAGGCTTTCCGTTTACGATCCGCGATGCGCTGCGTCTAGGATTCATCGGCTACGCGTTCAACTTTGCCTTACCGGGCGGGTGCGGCGGCGATCTCGTCAAAGCCTTACTCATCGCCAAGGAACAACCGGCGCGACGCACGACCGCCGTGGCGACGATCTTGCTGGATCGGATCATCGGATTGTTGGCGTTATTTCTGATTGGAAGCATCGCCGCATGGCCACAGTGGCCGAGCATTCGGCAAGAGCCGCGATTGCAAGCCACGGTCGCGCTGTTGTGTGGCGGCAGCCTCGCGGGAGTCATCGGACTGACGTTGATGTTGCTGCCGATTACCACCCGGCTCGGTTGGTGGAAGTTATTCGCGACACTGCCCGTGGTTGGAAAACGGATCGCGGAATTGGTCGAAGGAGTGCGACTGTATCAGACTCAAAAACGAGCGATCTTCGGGGCGATGGGCCTGAGTTTGCTGGGGCACTTCGGGATAATTTCGTCGTTTTATTTCAGTGCCCGCGGGGTCGGAGGTGACAGTTTTGTGCCCAGCTATCTGGCACACTTATTCTTCATTCCGGCGGCGGAGTTTGTCGGCGTGGTGGCTCCGGTTCCGGGAGGCTTGGGGGCGTTGGAAATTGCCGTGGACCAGTTTTATCAATTGGTCGGTGCGGAGAAGGGAACCGGCTTGCTGACCTGTCTCGCATATCGAGCGGTAACGCTCGTCGTGGCAATTGTCGGAGTCGGGTATTACCTCGTCTCACGCCGCGAAATTGACGCCGCGATGGAACGACCATAAGAACACAAACCCCAAGCTCTGGTGATTAATTCAACCGGGTCTCACGAGCTCGGTGACATCGGTTTTTTGAAATTTCACATTCCGAGGAAGTGACATGTCGAGTCTTGTCGGTCAAGTGGCGGTTGTGACGGGAGCCAATCAGGGACTAGGCAAAGGGATCGCGCGAGTGCTTGCACAGCAGGGTTGTCGTTTGGCGATTTGTGCTCGGAACGGGGACAAGCTCAAGGCAACAGCGGAGGAGTTCCGTAGTGCTGGAGCCGAGGTGCTCGCGGTCCCGACGGATGTTTCGCAGGAGGCGGATGTTGCCGAGTTGTTCGCAGCAATTGATCGCCAATATGGGCGGATCGACATTTTGGTGAACAACGCCGGTGCGTTTGATGGCGGTCGGATCGACGAGCTGTCGCTGGCCGCGTGGAACAACGTGGTCGGGTCGTGTCTGACCGGAACGTTTCTTTGCAGCCGAGAGGCATTCAAGCGGATGAAGACTCAAGGTGGCGGACGCATCTTGAACATCGGTTCGATCTCGGCTCAGCGGCCGCGCGAAGGGAATGTTCCTTATGCGGCGGCCAAGTTTGGTGTCTCGGGACTGACTCAGGCCGCGGCGATCGACGGCCGAGCGTTCGGCATCGTCTGCTCGTGCCTGCATCCGGGCAATGTGCGAGTCGAACGTCGCAGCGACAGCGGCCTAACCAGCGATGCCGAACCGATGATGAGCATCGAAACAGTCGCCAACGCGGCGCTCGCCATGCTGACGGTCCCGGCCGACGTCAACTTTCTGGAAGCGATCGTGCTGCCGCGCGATCAGTTGTATCTCGGCCGCGGGTGATCGCCGTAGCCACGCTTGCGACGAGCGTGGCTACGACTTGGGCAGGTCGCGTCGAACGACTCGGTGAAAGTGCAATTCGACTTCACGATCCACAACGCGGCGGATCCCTTCGCTCAGGCAGGTTGGTTCGTGATCCTCTTCGCCCTGGCGTTTGATCGCTTCGAGCGACGTACCCGGCAGGACCGTGAACGTGCTTTGGTGTATGATCTGATTGCCGGCATCGAGTTCCGGGACGATGAAGTGGACCGTCGCGCCGAACGTCAGCATGTGCCGAGCAAACGCATCTTCATACGGCCGAAAGCCGGGAAACGGCGGCAACAGGCCGTGATGCAAATTGATGATCCGGCCGCCGGCGAAGCGCCAGCAAGTCGCCGCCGGAAGAATTCGCATGTACCGCGCGAGCAGGATGTAATCAACTTCGTACTGATCGAAGAGCTCGATCATGCGGTTGTTGTCAGGATCGCCTTTGGCATTCCCGACATCGTGCCAATCGACCCCGAACTGCTCGGCGACTCCGCGACAAGCTGAGCGATTGCCGATCATCACGGCGGGAGTCGCCTTGAGCCGACCGTCGCGAATCGACCGCAGCACGGCCAGCGCCGGTTCTGGCCGATACGTCGTGCAGATCGCGAGCCGTGGCGGTCGCGCATGTTCGTCGAGCGACCAGGTGCGCACCGACAACCCTTTGAGTTGCCCGATCTGATTCATCCGTTGACGCAACGTGGCGATTGGTTCTTGATCGGCTGGCCACTCCACGCGAGTAAACATCGCAAAAAGTTTTTCGCCGTCGTGGTCGTACATCTGAATTTCATGAATGTTCGCGCCCGACGACGCGAGATAGTGAATGATCGGATCGGCCAAACCCCGATTGTCCGGCCCAACGGCGGTGATCGCGACGTGCATGTCGAATGGTCCTTAACTAACTCGATCTGTGAGCGAGGGCGAATGTTTCACGAAAAACAGAAGTCATGGTTTTGGGGGGCGCTCGCCCTCGCTTACGCTTCGGGTTAGTGATTGATTACGCCATTTTCATCGAACTCGCGCTTGAAAGGTGATCACGCCACCGTCGCCGCCCGCAAGCGGTTTGTCGAGTTCGACTCGCAAGATCTGGCTTCCCTCGCCGTTGTCATCGACGTGGATTGAGCCTTCGAGATCCGATGTGGCCGAGTCTTCGACGAATTCGAGCCGTGGCGTAAAATTGTCGATGATCCGCACGAATTGCAATTCGCGATCGCCGAGATTGTCGAAGCGAATCGTAAACGTGATCACGTCCCCCGGCCGAGCGGCATCGCGGTCGGCGAGTTTGACGATTCGCAAACGCGCATCTCGTTTGCGGCCCTCTTCGACACCGACCAGCTCCACCACTTTGAACATGGCGTAAATTTCTTGACCACCGGTGGCGCTGCCGACAATGACCGGGTTCAAGTCACGCGACCAGGATTGTGCCGCAGTCGCACTTTTGCCGATCACAGCCAGCTCGGCTTTTCCTAATGTCCCGTCTTGCAAGAATCGCGCGGCCTCGAACAGATTCAGCAGCTTCGTGTGTTGCGCGGCACCTTTCGTGGTCGTGGCATCGGCGGCGCCGGCATCGGCCAGCACGCCACCCGGTCGCGAACGCATCCGCACACCTTGCAGCCGATCTCGCTGCAAATGTTTCTTCATGGCAACTCGCGACCGCAGGCCCGCTCCTTGAACTTGATCGAGATGACTGGTCGGACGGAGCACGGCCCTGTTTTCGGTCAAACCGCTGATCGTTCGAACGGCGGCAAATCGTGGCGCGTAAATCGCTACGCGATTCGTCGCCTTCACGCGCCGGCGGCCACGATGATCCTGATATTCCGCGATGGTATCTTCGCTCTCCAAGCCCATCATGGAGTCTTGGTCGTAATGCACGGGCAGACCGCGATCACCGCCGTCAAACAGATATTCGTCGGGAAATTGCTCGGCCAGTCGAGCCGGTGCGGTCACGGTTTCATGACCGCGAGCCGAAGTTGTTCCCGGAACCGGACAGATCTCCGTTGTGTCGGAATGCGACGCAAGTTCGATGCGCGGCTGAGCGGCTGAAAATTGAACGGCTTGTTGCACAGATCCCGGATTCGCTGGTGTACTATTTTTGTCGAGAAGTAAAAGCGGCGCACCGCCACCAAAAAACGGGCCGCGTGTTTCGCCGCGAGCCGGCTGCCGCGAGCCGAGCCGAATGATCGCAATCGGCCGACCGGCTTTGTCGGCTTCAGCAATCAGGTTGGCTCGGCCGTTAAGCGTGCGAATCCCCGTGTCCGAGGTCAGTTCAAACGGCGACGCGAACTGCGGTTGTTCGAGATACACGACTTTTGTCAGCATCCGCCCCGCCGCCACTGCGTCGAGTTCGTCAATTGTAAACGTCAGCGGCAATGGAACTTTTTCGGCGTGACCAGCCGGCGGGTGCAGTCGGTCCAAAAGTTCGATTGTCGGGTACAACTCTAATCCGGCCAACTCTGGCAAATCGCTGAGTCGCAGTCGATACGCATGTCCAACAGCAAGCGCCATGTCGCGAGAATCAATCGCCGCTTGACTCGAACCGGCGAACCACGTCACTCGGCCACTGCTCGGAAGCTCGACTTGTACCGGCTGAAACTCTACCCCATTCACTCGGCCCGCCGCCCGCACCCACTCGCTCCAAACTCCGACCGGAACCCGCTGATCCAACAATGGATAGCGATCCGACTCCGGCAACGTTTGAGCACGCGCGCTGTTGATCAGAATTAACGCCAAGATCGCAGCGGCTAACATCAACAACCACGATGGTCGCGGAGGCTCGGACTTTTCGTCCATCTTTGCCGGCGGCAACTCGCGCTCGCGGATCAATTGCAAGCAAAGCTCCAGCCGGTCGAGTAATGCATCTAGCCACCAGACACCCAGCGGTACACGATCCAAATTGGTTAGCGATCCGGTGCTCATGATGTCTACTCGTAGAACAGGCGGCTCACCAGTTCCGTTCGTCCGATCACAGGCGAGCCGCCCGTGCTACAAAGAGAAATGTGCCGTTCCGAAGCTGCATGTACTTCGGGACGGCACGGGAAGGAAATCGAAGAGTTACTGCAAGTTCCAATTCGGCTGCGAGACTTGCCCCGGTCCGTACATCGGATGCTTCTCGCTGTACTGGACATGTCGCACCGGGCGAGGCATACGGATGCCTGGCTCATGTTTGACGTCGAACAGCATGTGATCCACCGGTTCGGGCAACTCTTGCTTCGTGAGGTTGCGAACGGTGTGCGACTTCAATCCGGCCGGACCACCGAACGGTAGGTGCGGCGGACCGGGCAAACCAATCGGTGTGGACGTGACGGGCATACCCCACATTGGAGTGCCGCCAACTCCCGCGATCGGCCCCATCGGGGATCGGCCCGGACCACCGGGACCACCCACGATCATCGGACCCGGAACACCGGCAAACAAACCTCCCGATTCTTCGATCGGCACGGGTGGAACAATCTCTCCTTTGTTGCCATCCGCGTAGAAGTTCACCGGTTGCAGGCCATTCAGAGCTGCTGTCACGTCGCCACTGGCTGCCTGCTCCAAGTTCTTGTTGCCGACTCGCAGCACCACCATGATCGTGCCGCGTCGATCCGCTTCGGCGACGGGATCAACTCCCGGATCCAATCGCGTCGACGACAATGTTTCGACACCGGCGATTGCCAGTTCTTGGTATTTCGGATCGGGCAAATAGATCACCTTTGTGACAAAGTTGTTGCTCTCGACTTGATCGAGGTCTTCGTCGCTAAATTCGATCGGCACGCTGTTGTGATTCAGATACGCATCGGTTGTCGGATGCGCCGGGTAAACCTGTAACGTGGGATACAACGTCAGCCCTTCGCGGCCACTGATATTCGTCAGCTTTAGGCGGAACGTGGCTCCTTGGTCGAACTGCCAACTCGCGGGCGACACCAATTGATTCTCGGCATAGCCTGGTCCAATCTTCCAACCGATATTCACTCCGACTGGTCCCGTGAAGCGGATCTGAGTTGAGCTGGATTGAAACGAGCGAGGCGGTGGAGAACTCATCATCGGCAACACGCCTGGGCCGGGGCCGTCGACCATAGGACCGGGGCGGTTCAACATGGCCGCCGGTGGAGCAACGTGCTCGCCCCGGTCGATCAGTTGCTGCCCGTCGATGTGGCAACCGAAGCAGACCACGATCAAAGTTCCGAGTGCCAAAAAATAGTATCGCATACTGAACCTCTCGACTTGCGATCGTGGTATCGCCCCACCTTGGGGTCGCCCTGCCTACTGATGCCAACTAGAATCCGAACTCGCTTTTCCCTCGGCGCGGAGAACGCAGAGTGTGAAATTAAGACGTGCTCTTAGTTTCGGTATTCTCTGATCGGAATCTTTGGTAAATTCGTTATTTTCGGGACAAAATGAACAACTTGCCCAAATTCACAACGGTGGCAATCGCCCTGCTGGCTGTCGGTTATGGCCTATCGGGGCAGCTAGGTGTCGGTCAGCAAGCCGCCCCGAAAGAATCACCTGCCCAAAAACCAGCGGCAAAACAGTTGCGAACGACCACGCCGGATGCGGCCGGTCCAGAATCGGCTGAGGCCAAAGCCGTGCTTCAACAAGCTCGGCAACGGTTGTTGTCACACCAATCGATCAAAGCCAAACTGGTCGAAACGGTCGCGACATCCGGTCGGCGATTCACTGTTTACGGAGAGTACGTGCAAGGTCGAAGCGACGATCTGAAACTGCGGTTGAAGTTTCAGGTGAAGCTCGGTGACACGGAAGGTTCGATGTTGGAGGTGTGCGATGGCACCGTCTTGTGGACTCAACACAAGATCGGCGATGAAACGCGCATCTTCCGGCGCGACGTGCGGCAAATTCAACAAGCGGCCGCTGACAAAGGCAAAAAAGAGAATTTGCTCACCGTCGAGTTGGGATTCGGTGGTCTGCCCGGGCTACTGGCATCCATCGAGAAGTCGATGCTGTTCGATCAGCACAAAACGGACAAAGCCGATGGCCGCGAGTTAGTTGTGATCGAGGGAGGCTGGCGGCCCGCGCTGCGTCAACGTTGGCAGGGAGCCGATCCGAATTCACCGCTGCCCGAACACATCCCGTCGCGCGTGCGGTTGTACTTCGACGCCGAGACGATGTTCCCCCGACGGATTTTGTATCTCCGCCGCAATGCCGAAGATGCCATGCGGCCGATGGTCAGTCTCGATTTTTCCGAAGTGCAAACCGATGTGACGATTCCGGCCGACGCGTTCCGATTCGTTCCGCCTGATGGAGTGTTTCCTGACGACCAGACGCAGACGTACCTCGAGCAAATCGAGCGTCGCGCCGCAGGTCGCTGATCAGGTAGTTCAGTTGCTCCGCAACTGAGATTCGGAGTGCAAGAGAATTCGCCGCCGTGCGAGTCGCGAGAGCGACTCGCCTATGTGGCAGCACTACTTCTTTTCGTATTCGGCATCGATGACGTTGTCATCCGCCGGCTTCGATCCGCCGCCAGGCGCGGCTCCGGCATCGGCTCCTGGGGCTGCTTCGGCCGACTTGTACAAATGCTCGGCCATCGCATGTAGAGTTTGCTCGAGCGCGGCGATTGCGGAATTGATTTGATCGACGTCTTCGGTCTTCAGCGATTCGTTGAGCTTGGCGACGTTCGATTCGATCGCTCCCTTTGAGGCGGCGTCGAGCTTGTCACCGTTTTGCTTGAGCTGCTTCTCCGCTTCATAGGCCATCGTCGAACCTTTGTTCTTGGCTTCGGCAAGCGTCTTTCGTTTCTTGTCTTCGTCGGCGTGCGCTTCGGCGTCGCGTCGCATCTTTTCGATTTCTTCCTTGGACAGACTGCTCGAATTCTCCACGCGAACCGAGTGCTCCTTGCCCGTGCCGAGATCCTTAGCCGAGACCTTGAGGATGCCGTTGACGTCGATGTCGAACGCGACCTCAATCTTCGGCACGCCGCGCGGGGCCGGAGGGATGTCTTCCAGATTGAATTGACTCAACAATCGGTTGTCGCGAGCCATCGGCCGTTCGCCCTGATGAACGCTGACCGTCACCGCTCGCTGATTTTCAGCGGCCGTTGAGAACGTCTCTTTCTTCGTCGTCGGGATCGTGGTGTTCCGCTCGACGAGCACTGTCATCACGCCCCCTTCAGTCTCGATACCGAGCGACAGCGGATTCACATCCATGAGCACGACGTCGGTCACTTCGCCGGTGATGATCCCGCCTTGAATCGCCGCGCCGATCGACACGACTTCATCCGGGTTGACCCCTTTGTGCGGCTCTTTGCCTTGAAAGATCTTCTTGACGAAATCTTGGACCTTCGGCACACGAGTCGATCCGCCGACCAGAACGACTTCGTCGATATCGGACGGCTTGAGCTTCGCGTCTCGCAATGCGTTCTCGACCGGGCCACGGCAGCGTTCCACCAGCGAGTCGATCATTTTCTCAAAGTCTGATCGCGTGACGCTGAGCTGCAAGTGCTTGGCCCCGCTGGCGTCGGCCGTGATGAACGGCAGATTGATCTCGCTTGTTTGCAACGAAGACAGCTCTTTCTTTGCTTTTTCAGAGGCTTCGCGCAGACGTTGCAAGGCCATCGGGTCTTTGCGGAGATCGATGCTGTGCTCGGTTTTGAACTTCGACGCGATGAAGTTGATCAGCTCTTCGTCGAAGTCGTCGCCTCCTAAGTGCGTGTCGCCGTTTGTACTGAGCACTTCGACCAGTTCGTTGCTGACTTCGAGAATCGACACGTCAAACGTGCCACCACCCAAGTCGAACACGCAAATTTTTTCATCCTTCTTTTTCTGCAAGCCATACGCGAGCGCGGCGGCGGTCGGTTCGTTGATGATGCGAGACACTTCAAGTCCCGAAATTTGGCCAGCGTCTTTTGTGGCCTGTCGCTGCGCGTCATTGAAGTATGCGGGGACAGTGATGACCGCCTTGTTCACTTTGTGGCCGAGATAACTTTCCGCCGCTTCCTTGAGTTTGCGGAGCACGAGCGCCGAGATTTCCGGCGGTGTGTACTGCTTGCCGTTGCCAACTTCGACCTTCACGTAATCGGCTGGCCCGCCGACCACTTTGTAAGGAACCAATTTCTCTTCGGACGCGACCTCGTTGTGCCGCCGACCCATGAAACGCTTGATCGAGTAGACCGTGTTTCTGGGGTTCGTCACCGCCTGCCGCCGTGCCGGATCGCCGACCAACGTTTCACCCTTGTCGGTGAACGCCACAATGCTGGGGGTCAGTCGATTCCCTTCCAAGTTGGCGATGACTTTGACTTCGCCCCCTTCCATGATCGAAACGACGGAGTTCGTGGTCCCCAGGTCAATCCCGATGATCTTCTCTCCAGCGGCCATGATTGCGGCTCCTTTTATGTTCTGATTCGTGACTTCAAGTTGGTGTGTTCTATTTACGGTTCAGTCGGCAAGGCAAAGTCTGTGCCAGCCATCTTGCCCCGGTTTAACCAATTTAATCACAAAATGTTACAGCAATTAAGCGAGCTGGAATCTTACGTGTTCTTGCCACAATGGCATTCGCCGAGCTCGGTTCGGAGTCAGTCGTCATTGTCAATCTGGCAGGACACTCAAGGCCACATCGGCGACGAGAAAGCGTTGACGTTCGGCTGCTTGACACATGGAAGAGTGCTCAATACAAGCGTTTTCGATCACAAAAGCCGGGGATTTTTACGGCAGCCGGGCCAGTGAAATCGAAAGGAACTCATGGCCAAGAAACCACTTCCGAAAAAATCACGGAGTTCACAGTCGTCTTCACCGAAGGCCGCTCGTCCCTCCAAAAAATCTCCTGCCGCGATTGAATCCGAGCTGAAAAGGGTAGATCGCGATTTGCTTTCGCTGATCAATCGTCGAGCTTCTCTGACGACCGAGTTCATTCACGCTCAACCGGATTTAAAGCGGGCATTGTTCAATCCGCTGGGTGATGATGCCACCTATACGGCTTTGGAAGCGGCGAATCCCGGCCCGTTGACCTCGGGTGCTGTGCGCGGAGTCTTTCGGAATATTCTCAGTTCCGCGCGTCGGGAAGTGCATGTCACGCGTGTGGCATATCTCGGCCCGGCCTACAGTTACACGCACCTTGCGGCAGTCGAGCGGTTCGGCGAGTCGGCGGACTTGCTGCCGGTCAACACGATCGCCGCCGTGTTTGAAGAAGTCAATCGCGGGCACGCTGACTTCGGAATTGTACCGATCGAAAACAGTACCGACGGTCGGATCGTGGACACTTTGGACATGTTCACTCGGCTGCCGTTGCGGATTTGTGGCGAGGTTCAGATCGCGATTCATCACACTCTTCTGGCAAGGTGTCCGCGTGGCGAGATCACTGAAATTTATAGCAAGCCGCAGGCGCTGTCGCAGTGTCGCGAATGGCTGAGCAAGAACATGCCGCAGGCGCGGTTGTTGGAAGTGACGAGCACTTCGACGGCGGCTCAGTTGGCTCGTGACAAGCCGGGCGCGGGGGCGGTCGCAAGTATGCGGGCTGGGATCGAATACGACTTAAACGTGGTTGCCGAGTCGATTCAGGACAACAAGCACAATGTCACGCGGTTCGCGGTCATTGGCGATGTGCCAACGAAGCCAAGCGGGCAGGATCGCACGGCGTTGTTGTTGCAGATTCCGCACAAGCCTGGCTCACTGGCAGATGCGCTCGCGGCGTTCAAGCGTCACAAAATCAATCTGACTTGGATTGAATCGTTTCCGCTACGAGGGCCGGAGTCCGGCTATCTTTTCTTTCTTGATTTCGAGGGGCACTCACAGGATCCGCGGATTAAGCGGACGCTCGAGGAAATCGCACGGATGGCGGTCCGTATGGAAGTCTTGGGGTCATATCCCCGCAGCGAACCGTTGAACTAACGAGGTTTGGCTGTCATTATCCGTCGCTTCTGGATTTTGGCGCACGCGGCTCACGTGCGTTGTTTGGCTGCACGCGAGCCGCGTGGGCGACAATAAGTCAAGGTTTTGTATTGATGCGACGAATTTTGGTGGCCGGAAATTGGAAGATGAATTTGTTGTCGTCGGTCGGAGACGGACTGGCGCAGGCATTGGCAGCGAAGTATTCGGCGGCGGCTATCGAGATTCTGGTTTGCCCAGCCTTCCCGTATCTGAGTTCGGTTGGTTCGGCGATTCGCGGGTCAGCCGTTCAACTAGGCGCTCAGAATTTGTGTGCTGAGGCTCAAGGAGCTTTCACGGGCGAGGTGTGCGGTGACATGTTGAAGGATGTCGGTTGCGGCTCGGTGTTGATTGGCCATAGCGAACGGCGGCAGATTTTCGGCGAGTCGGATGAGTTGATCGCCAAGAAAGTGGCGGCTGGTTTGAAGCACGGACTTCAGGTTGTGTTGTGTGTCGGCGAACTGTTGGCCGAGCGTCAGTCGGATCAGATGGAAGCGGTCTTAGCGCGGCAGATGACGGGCTTAGCTAACGTTTCCGCCGTTGAAATGGCACAGGTTGTCATCGCGTATGAGCCGGTGTGGGCGATCGGTACGGGAGTCACGGCATCGACTGAACAAGCTCAGCAATCACATGCGTTTTTGCGAAGTCAATTGAAGTCGCTGTACGGTGAGTCGGTCGCGGCGGCGACTCGGATTTTGTATGGAGGCAGTGTTAAACCGGACAACGCGCTGGAGTTGATGTCTCAGCCGGATGTAGATGGTGCACTGGTCGGAGGAGCGAGTTTGAAGGCGGATTCGTTTGGAGCGATCATTGATGCCGGCGATCAAGCTCAAACTCGTAAGGGTTGAACGCAGGGTTTTTGGGGAATGAACAGAGGATTTTGATGGCTACGTTTTTGACGATTTTGGGAATGCTTGTCAGCGTCATGTTGATCGGCATCATCTTGCTACAACGAGGTCGTGGCGGTGGACTGGTTGGGGCGCTGAGCGGCCTCGGCGGCCAGAGTGCGTTCGGCACGAAGGCAGGTGACATGTTCACTCGAATCACAATTGGCATTGCTGCAGTGTGGGTGCTGCTGGCCGGAATCAGCGGCCAAGTGCTGCGAGCGCGGACCTCGAAGTTTCAGGGGGACGAGCCGTCGAAGTTTAGCTCGACCGATTCCGGTACGGAGAAGTCGAAGTCAGCGGCTGGCAAGAAAGATGATGACGAACTTCCGATGATGAAGATCGACGATTTGTTGGGAGAGTCGAAGTCGAGCGATCCGGCGGAAAACGTCGACGATAGTGAGAAACCCGCCGGCAAAGCGAAGTCAGATGATGCGGCCGATGAACCTGCGTCTTCGAAGAAGAAATTGAACGATGACGAGAAACCGGATGCGGCGAAACCGTCTGTGGAAGACAAGGCGAAAGAGTCGGCACCAAAAACAGACGAGAAGCCGCCCGCAGAGAAACAGGACAAATAATTTGGATCGACAGGGCTACGGAATCGTCAGGGAATGAGGTGTGAGTTGTTGCTGAGCATGACGGGGTTTGGTAGCTCGAAAGGACAGAATGAGCGGCTGAGCGTTGTCGTGGAAGTGCGAGCAGTCAATAATCGGTATCTGAAGTTGAACGTGAAGTTCCCGGATGCTTATGCCGCACTGGAAGGAGAGTTCGAGCGATTGATCCGCGAGCATGTGTCGCGTGGCACTGTGACGGTCTCGATCGACGTCAACCGGGCTACGGGCGGCTCTGCTCCGCGAGTGAATGTTGAAGTGCTGGCGGGTTATTGGAATCAGGTCAAAGAATTGTCGCGGCAGTTGTCGGTAGAAGTTCCTGCCGACATGTCCGGCTTTCTGACGCTGCCGGGAGTGATTGCCGATAGCAGCCGAAGTGAATTGAACGCCGATGCCGATTGGCCGCTCATTAAAGACGTGCTCGGCCAGGCGTTGATCAAATTGCATGAGTTTCGGAAGCGCGAAGGTCAGAACATGGCGGACGATTTGCGGCTGAACGGTCGGCTGGTCGTGGCCCAGTTGGATGAAGTGACCCGGTCTGCTCCGGACGTGATTCGGGGATATCGGGACAAGTTGCTGGAGCGGATTCGGGAATTGTTGAAAGGCTCAAATGTCGCGATCAACGAGCCGGATTTGATTCGTGAGGTGAGCCTGTTCGCGGATAAGTGCGATATCAACGAGGAGATCACTCGACTGCGATGTCATCTAGAGCAGTTCGAGGCATTTTTGGACGACAAGGTTTCGCAGGGTCGGAAGCTCGACTTTTTAACGCAAGAAATGGGTCGCGAGGTGAACACGATCGGCTCAAAGGCCAATCAGGTGTCGCTCGCGCGGTGCGTGGTTGAAATGAAAACGGCGGTCGAGCGGATTCGGGAAGTATTGCAAAACGTGGAGTGAGTGGCGGTGCCGGGATCGAATTCGTCAATCGGATCAGAGGACTCACGCTTTCGGCGAGAGCGGACTACGGATGGACTGCGGATTGTGGTGCTGTCTGGTCCGAGTGGCACGGGGAAATCTACGATCGTCAACCGGCTGGCGGCTCAGCACGAAGTCAAATTGATCAAAGCGATCTCGGCAACGACACGGCCGGCTCGTGAACAGGAACGGGACGGTGAAGATTATTACTTTCTAAGCAAAGAGGAATTTTTGTGTCGCCGCGCGGCGGATGAATTCGTGGAATGTTTTGAAGTTCACGGTTCGGGGAATTGGTACGGAACGTTGAGATCCGAACTGCTTCGGGCAAAGGGTGCGGCCGCTTGGGCGTTATTGGAGATTGATGTTCAAGGAGCGATGCACGTCGTTTCGCAGTATCCGCAGGCGGTCACGATCTTCATTCGGACGGCCTCGGAAGCGGAATTCGAGCAGCGGTTGCGGGCGAGAGGGACGGAGTCGGAAGAGATTATTCAACGGCGGCTCGAAACCGCCCGACGTGAATTGCTAATAGCGGATCGTTACCGTTATCAGGTGATCAATGACGACCTGGATCGGGCGACGGCTGAAATCGTTCAAATCCTGAAAGGCTTGGAGGAAAGATCGGATGCTTGAAGTATTCAAAGACGAAGCGATTGTGAACAAAGTTGGCGGTCGATTTAAGCTCTCATCGCTGATCCAAAAGCGGTTGGTAGCTCTGAATCGCGGTGCTCGGCCGCTGGTCGAATTGACGACGAAGAACCCGATGGAGATTGTAGTTGCCGAAATCCTGGGAGACAAAATCTACCTTGATACGACCGGTAACCTAGCACTGGCTGGCGACGGAGCACCGAAAGAAGGGACTCGCCGGAAGGACGCGGGGATTGATCTCGATAGCCTGATGTAAATTCATCGAAAGTAAACCGAAGCATCAGCGAGGGCGAACGTTGCACGCACGAGACCCTGAATTCCTCGCGTTGAGGAGCGCTGGCTCTTGCTGGCTCTTGCTGACTCTTCAGGTTCGTAAGGCGTTGCGCTATGGCCGCTCATCGTGAGATTGTGTTGGGCGTGACCGGGGGGATTGCGGCATACAAGGCGGCCGACTTGTGCAGCAAGTTGGTTCAGGCTGATTTCGGCGTGACGGTTGTGATGACTGCGGCAGCAGCACGATTTATCGGCGCGGCGACTTTTGAGGCGCTGACCGGGCGGCCAGTTCATCAGGACATGTTCGCGCCCGAGGAAGGTTTTCAGCGTGGGGCGCATATCGAATTGGCGCGTCGGGCGGACTTGATCGTGGTGGCCCCGGCGACAGCGGATTTTTTGGCGAAGCTTGCGCACGGTCTAGCCGATGATTTGCTCTCGACACTCGGGTTGAGTGCGACTTCATCGGTCTTGCTGGCCCCCGCGATGAACTGCGAGATGTGGGCTAAGCCAGCCGTGCAGCGCAATGTTGCGCAACTCAAAGCCGACGGGCGATTGTTCGTCGATCCGGGTGACGGCTGGCTGAGTTGCGGGCAAGTCGGGCAGGGCCGCATGGCGGAGCCATCGGAGATACTTGCCGCGATTCGGCAGGTTCCAATTGCCGGAACACGAATCGCGAGATAACGGAATTCGTCCGAAAGGCGTCGATTGCTCGCTCGGTTGAGGCTCGTCCTCGCTGACGCTTCGGGTTGGTGTTGCGACGGGCATTCCGTCGACGGTAGTTTGCTCGTGTTTCGAGCCGCGAGCATAATGCTGCCTGCCGAATCAAGCAGAAAACAGGAGAGTGACTGTGGCGAATACCAAGGATGATATGGGAGCAACCCAAATCACGGACCAGAAGCCTGCTGCCGACGCACCAAAGATGGAAAAGAAAACTTTGGGAGATTTCGAGATCGAGCGGGTGTTGGGCAAAGGGGGCATGGGCGAGGTCTTTTTGGCTCGCCAGAAGAGCTTGGATCGGCTGGTCGCGCTGAAGGTGTTGTCGAAGGAAGTCGGCAAGAAGCATGGCTTCGTCGAGCGGTTCATTCGGGAATTTCGGTCAATGGCCAAGCTCGATCATCCGAACGCAGTCAAAGTTTACGCGGCCGATTCGACGAACGGAGTGCATTACGCGGCGATCGAATACATCGACGGCCAGAGCATGCAGAAGTGGATTGAGAAGGTCGGTGTGCTCCCGATCGGCGATGCGATTCACCTCATCTTGCGATGTGCCGACGCGCTGCGAACCGCTCACGAAATGAACATGATTCATCGGGACATTAAGCCCGACAACATACTGCTGACGAAAAAAGGGGTCGTGAAGCTGGCCGATTTCGGATTGGCGAAGGCCGTCGATGACGAAGACATGTCGATGACTCAAGCCGGAACCGGTTTGGGGACGCCGCTGTACATGGCTCCGGAACAAGCGCGAGATGCGAAGAGCGTTGATAAGCGAGCTGATATCTATGCCTTGGGGGTTACGCTGTATCACTTCGTCACGGGGCAGTTGCCATTCATGGCCGACACTGTGGTGAAGTTGATCATGGCCAAGGAAGCGGGCAAGTACGAGTTTGCTCGCAAACTCAACCGGTCGGTTCCCGAGCGATTGGATATGATCATCGACAAGATGATTCAGAAGGACAAAGCACATCGCTATCAAAATTGCGATGAGTTGATTCGCGATTTGGAAGGCTTGGGCGCGGAAAGTCGGACGTTGACCTTTGTGAGTGGCGCAGATTCGTCGAGCGCTCGGCGGACGGTCGGGGTCGATGCTCAAAAGCCGGGATTGAGTTTGGCGGCGCTCGGCAAAACGTCGGCTGACGTGGCTCTGGAGGCGACACAGAAAAAGGCAGCTGACGATAAGTCGTTGTGGTATGTCAAACACGCGAATCCCAAAGGGCAGACCGTCGTCAGCAAGATGACTGCATCGCAGATTCAGCAAATGCTCAAAGGCGATTTGTTGGACGTGAAGGCTCAAGTCAAGAAAAGCGAGAAGGGGACCTATCTCCCGATGGCGCAGTTCGCGGAGTTTGAGGAGTTCGTGAAAAAGCGTTTGGCCAAGGCGACGGCGATGACTCGCACGGTGTCGATGAAGGACATGTACGAGAAGATCGAGAAGGAACAGAAACGCCGCAATATCTTTCGGACGATTCGGGGCTGGTTTGAGAACATGGTTGGCGGTGTCGGCTTTGTGATTTACATCGCAATGATCGTGGGAGCGTTATACGGCGTTTATCTCTCCTTCCCGTATGCCATGAAATTCGTCGCCAATCAGTTTGGCCTCAAGACGGAGACGAAAGCTCCCGAAAATCCAGAAGGAACGGTTCCGCCGGCGAAGCAATAGACTCCTCGCCCTCGCTAACGCTTCGAGTAAGTGAGCGTTCTGGCTACGAGACAAGGAAAGTGACGATCAATCATCGCGCTCCGAAGATGAACAAACGCACAAACCGTGATCGAACTCGATGCGCCGTGCTCGGTGGGTTGCTGGTGTTGTTGGTTGTCGCGTCGCCCGTCGATGCCGGTGAGTTGCTGATGAAATCCGGTTTTCGGATTCCGAGCGGCACGGTGCGAGCATTCAACTCGATCCGTATGGAAGTGGGAGGTGGCTCGCAGGGGAACGTGCCGCTGACTCCGTTCCGTATGTTGGACGATGGCATGAGGCGGTACTTCGTCGGCGAGCGGCAAGTGGCGGAAGAAAACTTTGATGTTGATTTGGAACGCTTCGACAAGTTTGAATTGAAGCAGCGACGGCAAGGTGGTTCTCTGAACTTGAGCGGGGCTGCGGTCGGTCCGTTCCGCAGCGACACGCAGTTCGACGAACATGGACATCGCATCGTGACGCTGATCGATGAGGCTCGTGAACGCGAATTGAAATTGGGGATCACGACGCTTCGTCCGCATTCGTGCGTGGTGACCGGACTGAATTGCCAGTGGGAGTTTCAGGTCGCGACAACGTCGATCCCTCGCAATGCTCTGCACGCCATGTTGCGAAGCGGCATTGAACCGGAGCGGCCGGAAGATCGGTTCAAGGTCGTGCGATTTTATCAGCAGGCGGGGATGTATGAACTCGCGCTGGCCGAGTTGGATGCGATTGCCACGGACTTGCCCTCACAAAAAGAGCAAGCGGAAACCGTGGCGATCGAAGCTCGTCAATTGCTGGCGCGGCGATTGTTGACAGAGCTGAAGCACCGCCGTGCGGCAGGTCAAATCCGGCTGTCGTATGAGGCGCTCGGTTCATTTCCGAAGGAGAAGCTCGGTGCCGACATCTTGCGGGAACTTCGGCAGATGCAAACGGAGTTCGATGAGGCGGTCGAAAAAGGGGAACGAGCTAAGCACCGATTGGGAGATTTGCAAGAAGGCCTAACGGCCGAACAACGCCAGCAAGTTGCTCCGCTGCGCGACGAGATCATGCAGCAACTGGATTGGGAAACGCTCACGCGGCTGGAACCGTTCTTGCGACTGGAAAAAGACGAGTCGCTCAGCTCGTCTGAAAAGCTGGCGCTCGCGTATTCGGGCTGGGTGGCTGGCGATGCGAACGCGATCACGGATTTGTCGGCCACGATTCGCTGGTGGCAGGCTCGGTTCCAGATTTTGGAATACTTGCGAGCCGAACATCCGGCTCAACGGCAACAAATTTTGTCTGATCTGCAAGCGATCGAAGGGATCGGAGCGAAGTCGATCGAACAACTGATTCCGCAACTTCCTCCGATCATTGACTCCCCCGACTTGCGTGGCGGCGCAATCAGCCAGCTCACGGTTCGCGAACCGGGCCGCCCTCGTGACGCGGACGAGGCGGAGTCACACGGCTTCCGATATTCCGTATTGGTGCCGCCGGAGTTCAATCCGCATCACGCTTACCCAGTGATCATCTCGATGCACGAAGGTGGCCTGACTCCGGAACACGAGCTACGTTGGTGGGGTGGCAATGAAGCCAATCCGTTGCAGGCGCAGCGTCACGGATATTTGGTCGTGGCACCGGAATACTTGCCACCGAAGTTTGGCGATCCGCTGCCGGCTCCGACTGACCTAATTGTCGGCGAGGTTTTGCGAGACGTCCGGCGGCGGTTCTTAATTGATTCGGATCGGGTCTTTTTGAGCGGCCACGGTCGTGGCGGCGATGCGGCGTTCGATGTCGCGCTGGCTCGCCCGGATCTGTTGGCCGGAGTGTTGCCGATCTCTGGCGGACTGATCTCACCGAAGAACGGTTCTGTGCGCGACGCAGTGCGGCTCAGCGAGAATTCACGCGACTTGGCTTGGTACATGGTGGTGGGCGAACTCGATTTCGGACTCTTCGGTCGGCACGCGGACTGGGCTGAAAAGCTGATGAAGAACGCAACTGATATCGTTCTCGTGCAGTACAAGGCTCGCGGTCACGAAAACTTTTACAGCGAGATTCATCGGCTCTTCGATTGGATGGAACTGCATCGCCGTCCTCCGGAACCGAAAGAATTTGATCTGGAAAGCCTGCGAACAACCGACCTGCGCTTGCATTGGGTCCGCTGGAGCAACACCGCACCAAGGCCGGCTCGCGTGAATCCCAAAGGACAGCAGCCGCCGAAGCCCGTCAATGCCGTGACTGTGAAAGCTCGCATCCTGCCAGGCGAGAACGAAAAAAAGACGATCACGGTTGGCGGTCGCAGTCCGATCACGTTGTGGTTGAATTCGCAACTGCTCGATCTCGACAAACGCTTGTCAGTCGAAGTCGGTCAGCCATCGCAACGGAGGTTTCACGACTTCTTGAAGCCGGAGATCGAAGCGGTCCTGGAAGACTTCCGCCAAACCGGTGACCGCCAGCGTCTGCACAGCGTTCGGATTTCAATCGACTGATCGACGCCAGCCGAGGGGAGTCAATGTTGGATGCTGGGATTCTCGATGTTGGCCTTCTTCGCCAGTATGTTTTCTCAGGCATTGTGAACGAAACTGCGCACCGAGTTCTACCGTTGTCGATCTTTAATTACTCTCCGCGACGCGAGTACAAAAAACTGTGGGGCTAGGTGACGCAGAAATGTCGCGGACTCGTGTCTTGTGGCACGAAGGTTGTCACTAGGCCGTTTCGCAAACTCTTCAACGACACCGAGCAGTCGGCGCGAGAAATCTCCCTGGCATCTGCTGAAAACCCCGTTGTGGGGAAACGACGAGCTGCAGAACACATGAGCAAAAGGGTCTACTGTAATTTGCCACGCCCCAAGATCGGCCAGACGACTTCAAGGCGATCGTTGTGGAACCCGAAAAAGTTGTCGTGCAACGGCGTGGTCAAATCGGCATAGCCCACTATCAACTCAACTTTGTCACCGATTTTCAGGTCTTGTGACTGTGGGCCGAGCGTCAATTCACAGTGCTCGGCGCTCATTCGTTTGATGGTGGCGTCGGGCCAGTTCTTGATGATCGGTAAGTGAGCATCGGGGTTGAGTGTCTTGCGCCCGCTGTCGAGTACCGCGCGATCCAGCGTTGGGCGGCTGACGACGGTCGCCAATACCGTGAGCGCGTAATCCAGTCCTTCGACGGCGCAGGCTTGTTGATAAAAGGGGTCTGCGAAAATTCCGCCACCGCACTGCATCTCGGTGATCCCCGGACACTCCGCTGCGATTTGATACGACCCCGTTCCCCCCGCGCTAACAATGTCGCATCGCAGTCCGTCACGACGCAGCTTTTCCGCGCAGTCGGCCAGAATCGCCAGTGCCTCTTGAATCTGCTTCCGCTTATCTGCCGGATCATCAATTTTTAGAAGATGCCCTTCGTAGCCCATGATTCCGACGAACTCGACTCCTTTCAATTTGGAAATGGCCGCTGCCAGATCAAACGTGTCGCGCCCCGGACGAGTGCCGACTCGATCCAATCCGATGTTGAGCTCAATAATGACTCGGCAAGTCACTCCGTTGCGCTGACAGATCTCGGCCAGCGGCTGAATCTGAGCAAAATGATCGCAGGCCACGATCGGATCAGCTGACCTGCACAGTGCCGCCAACCGCTGCCATTTCGCTTCGCCGACGATCATGTTGGCGATCAGGATGTCTCGAATACCTGCCGCAGCCATGACTTCGGCCTCGGAGACTTTAGCACACGTTACGCCGATCGCGCCGGCCGCAATCTGCTTCCAGGCGATGGCCGGAGTCTTGTGGCATTTCTCATGAGGCCGCCAGCTAATTCGCCGATCATTCAAGAATTTTGACATCCGCTGGATATTCCGATCCATCGCTTCCAAGTCGATGCAGAGGATCGGAGTGTCGAGGTCAGGTTTAGCGCATCCGATGTAAGTTACAGTCACGGCGAGGATTCCAAGAATAAGGTCAAGCGACGAGGGCCGAAGTTCGATAGGACTTGGCTGCGAAATAATAGCCGAATGCCGTCATGAAAAAAAATCGGCCGAGTTGGTTGACTCACTGGGTTCGGCGGCTATTATTCCCCTCCCCCGCTGCAAGCCACTTTGGCCCAGCAGGTTGATCTTTGACAAATTGGTTGGTGGTTTAGAAGAAAGCCAAAACGTAATTACTTTGCGTCAACTGCGACGACGCAATTGGACAAACTCGGTTGCTAAACACCAGTGACTTCGGTCGCTGTTTTAAGCAAATTACACGAAGGGTTTGATCCTGGCTCAGAATGAACGTTGGCGGCGTGGATTAGGCATGCAAGTCGAGCGCGAACCGTAGCAATACGGGGAGAGCGGCAAACGGGGTAGGAAGGATTGGTGACGTACCCTCCGGACGGGGATAGCCATGGGAAACTATGGGTAATACCCGATGATCTCCTGAGTTTGAATACTTAGGTGCAAAGGTGTGATTCCACCGGGGGAGCGGCCAATCTGACATCAGCTAGTTGGTAAGGTAATGGCTTACCAAGGCTTTGACGTCTAGGGGGTGTGAGAGCATGGCCCCCACCACTGGGACTGAGATACTGCCCAGACACCTACGGGTGGCTGCAGTCGAGAATCTTCGGCAATGGGCGAAAGCCTGACCGAGCGACGCCGCGTGCGGGATGAAGG
>JANMIF010000598.1:0-19851 GCA_031375695.1 Planctomyces sp. | reverse complement strand
CTCGCCTACTGGTTTTGACTTCAATAACAGGCGAGCCGCCTGCGCGACGATTCAACCCGGCGGCCTATGCATCGCTCGACCGCCCAAAATGTGAATATGCAAATGATCGACCGATTGCCCGCCGTCTCGGCCGCAGTTCATCACTGTGCGATACCCGTTCGCCAGACCGAGCTGTTCGGCCACCTTTTTCGCCGTCAGCAACAAGTGCCCCAACAACGCCTGATCCTCGTCATTCGCCGCCGCCAAATTCGTCAGCGGCTTTTTCGGGATTACCAACACATGTGTTGGAGCTTGCGGAGCCGTGTCATGAAACGCCAAGCACAGATCGTCTTCATGTACGATCTTGACCGGAATCTCTTTGTTGATGATCCGCTGAAAAATTGTTTGAGCCATCACCGCACCTCCCGCCAGTTAAACGTGGTTGTGCGAGGAACCGTAACAAAGCGGCGAGCATTTCTCAAACTTTGGAACGCAGACATCAGCCGCTGGGCGCTAGCCCACGATCAAGTCACGGCGATTGCCGAAGTGAAATCAAACCGTGGCTAGCCTCCAGCGGCTGATTTGACACAAGAATCAACACGATCGCCAGAACGCTGGAACACGAAAAAGGGGTCGCCGCGAACTCCCGCCATTCGCGACGACCCCGACCCTGATCGAATTGTCAGACCGTGGGACTCCCGGTTATTGCGGGATTCCCAGCAAACCTTCTTCTTCCTCCAAGATCACAATTCGCGGCGTGACCATCAGCATCAAGCTGTCGGTTTCACGGCCCACGCCGGTGTTCTTGAAGAGTCGGTTGATGTAGGGAAGTTTGTTGAGGATCGGGACGCCAGCCATGTTGCGGCTTTCTCGCAACCGCTTCACACCGCCGAGCAGCACCGTCCCACCATCGGGCACGGCCACCACGGTGCTGACGGTGGTCGAGGAGACGATCGGCTGCTGAACGGTCACGTTACCAGAGCCTGCCGCGTTGAAGTTCCCGCCACCTTGACCGCCACCTTGACCACCTTGGCCACCTTGTTGGCCACCTTGACCACCTTGGCCACCGATGCCGCCGAAGCCAAGTTGTCCACCCGCATAGTCTTCATTGGCACCTAGCGGACGTCCAAAGACCCCGCTGTTGTAAATACCTCCGACTTCCATTCCCGGACCACCGCCGATTCCACCGAATCCTTGTTGGCCACCTTGGCCACCCTGACCACCTTGCTGGCCACCCTGACCTTGTTGACCGCCACCGCCGCCTTGTGACACGATGGTAAACGTGACCACATCGGTGATCTGAGAAATCACCGGCGAGACCGACAGACGGACGTAGCGTCGATCGGCCGACACCACGGCCGTGACCGTCATGAACACCCCCTCTTGAATGGTGGTGATTTGCGGCTGATAACCGACGGCGTTGGCACCTACGATGGGACTCAGCGACGTCACGAATGGTCGTTGCGAACCGTCACTGACCGTGGCCGTCTGACCGTTGAAGAGTGTCACCTTGGGAGCACTCATCACGTTATTGCGGCGGTCCCCTTGCGACGCATTGATGAAGAAAAACGTTTCGATGTCACTCAGGATCGCGAAGCCGACACTCAAGCCAGCGTTGGGATCAAACCGTCCGAAATCGGGAACACCGATATCAAACGATCCCTGCCGGACACCGATATCCAAGTCTTGCGTGAATGCAGTGGGGCTCTGTAGACCGAGAATCTTGCCACCTTTCCCGTAATTGTCTCGATCGGTGAATTCACGTCGTGGACCCGGGGTGAAGAAATTGGACTGCTGTTGTCCCTGTTGACCTTGTTGTCCCTGTTGTCCCTGTTGTTGTTGGCCTTGTTGTTGTTGTTGGCCACCCAGAATTGATCCAAATGGTGGGATCGGGACGAGGCCGCCGCCCTGTTGCCCCTGCTGGCCACCGCCACCGCCACCTTGCTGGCCTTGTTGTCCGCCGCCACCACTGAACACATCGGGGCCTCCGATGGAATCTTGAATATCAAAGTCAAAGTCGATTCCGATACGTTCAAAGAAGCGGTCGCTGACCGAGACGAAGCGGACTTCGATCGTGACTTGCAAGTCTTGTAGGCGGCGGAGTTGTTCCAGCAAGTCGCGAATTTCGTCATGCACCTTTTGCGTTTGGCGGATGACCAAGCTCAAAGTCGTTTCGCTCCCTTTGATATGTCCCGCCCCGCCGATTTCGTCCCACGAATTGGGATCACAGGTGGTCGTGATCAGTTCGATCAAGTCACGAAAATCATGCGCGCCGCTGTTGCCGCTGACCTGCCAGGGAGAAATGTTGTTCGCCGACCAAGGGGCTGAGTTGTTGGAATTGCCATTGTTGACTTGGAATTGTCCTCCTTGTCCCGTGGCCGGAATGCTCATTTGCCCACCGACATTCGCCCCAGCGGGAGGATTCAAGTTCCCCAACGGACCGGACGGCACGCCCGGTTGAATGCGGACTACCAAGTCCGCCACCGAATACGGGTACGAGATCAAATCCCCTTTCAGCCGTTCGGTACTAGTGATTTGCAGCACTTCGTCCTTGATCGTGTATCCCAGGCGCAGGTGCTGCAGCAGCAAGTTCAGGGCGCTCTTGAGCTTGATTCCCTCGACTTTAATCGACACCGGTGTCGAAGAGGTCACGTTCTCATCGTCCAAGCCAGCGTTATCGAGCAACACATTGATGTCGGCGAACTCCGCGATGTGTTCGATGACTTTCTTGAGCGGCGCGTCCTCAAAGTTCAGCGAGATCAAGCGGCTCAGGCTGCTCTCGATCTTCTGTTCTTCCGGCGTGCGCGCTCGCGAGTCGGTGCCGTACTTTCCTTTCCGCTTGTTGATCTCGCCCCAGTTCTTGGGATAGCCAATTGGATTACGGTCGTCGTACCCGATGGCCGACTGCTCGACGCTATCCAACTGACTCCAGAAACCATTTTCCTTGTCCGCCCGCAGCTTGTCGTTGCTGGAGTTGCGAGAAGCGAAGAGCGATTTTTGAACCATCGTTTCCGAAACAGGATTTTCCGGGTCCAGTTCCTTGGCTTGCTTGGCCAGTTTTTGAGCTTCTGCGAAGCGGCGCTGATCAATGAGTTCGTTGAATTCTTTGACGAGCGTGGCAAACTCCTTTTCAACGCGGACTTTGTTGCCGATGCTTCGCGTAATCTGCGACTTGATTTCCTGATTTTGCTTCTCACGGGTCAAGTTCGGTTCCATGCGTTTCTGGAATCCTTCAATCGACGTTCGTGTCTTGCGGAGCGTTGACAGCATGTTGGCGGTGAGCGTCTTGTCGAGCGGCGAGCTTTCGATGTTCGACGTCGTCTTGTCGATCAGGTCCAGCGCCTTTTCGGGATTTTTCTCACGCAACTGTTCAGCGCGATACACCGCGTCGAACAATTCATTCCGCAGACGGTCGAGTTGAACTTTCTGACTTTCGGAAACGATGTCGATCGGGCGTTGTGGTTTGAGAGTGCCTGGCTCACCTGGATCGGACTTCGTCGCATTCTCGCCCGGCAGAGTCAGATCGTCGGTTGAATTGACGGCATTTTCGACGTTCGTGGAATCTTTGACGTCGCTGCTGGCCAGTTGAATCGAGCGACTGCGACGCGGGTGCAGTTCTCGCAGATAGTCCTGCAACTGCTGTTGATTATGACCGTCCAACTTCTGGCCAGTCTGATGGGCTCGCAAAAACGCTTGATAGGCGGCCGCCTTGTTGCCGGTTCGCAGATGAATGCGACCTTCGCGGAATAGCTGTTCGGCGGACGGCCCGTCTGGATGTACAGCCGCGACCTCATCCCCATCATCCAGAGAACGATCCTGTCCGACTGGCTTCAAAGGCGAGGCTCGATCTTGTACGAACTGTCCTGGTTCGGGCAGAAACTCGACATCGTCGGAGCCAAGCGGTTTCTTCTTGGCGTTGGTGCGGTCGATCACGCTCAACAGAAGTTCAGGGCGATCTTCGAGATCGGAAAAGTTCACGTCGAGCGTCGCTGCTTCCTGGGCCTTCGTGCGTGCCTCTTCAATTCGTCCGGCTCGAAAATCTTCGCGGCCCTGCTTGAGCAACGCGACGGCTCGTTGTTTGAACTGACTCGCCCCAGGCTTGGTCGAAGGTTCCGGAATCGATTGATTGGCCAAGCGGTTGATTTCATCGAGCAACTCTTCCGGTCGATCATCCCACAAACCGAACGTGGCATTGATCTTCTCGGCCTTTTGCACTTTTTGTCGCGCCGAATCGAGCTTGCCCGCTTTCATTTCCTGCCGCGCCTGCTGAATAAGTGCCAGCGCTTCCTGTTGTGCCTTCTCGGCGGGATCGTCGGAATCCCCCGTGGCAGCGGATTTCGCATTGCCGGCCAATCGGCTGAACGGAGAAAGCGGTTCGTCGTCCGGCAGCTCTTTCGAAACTGCGGCGGCGGTTTTTGACTTCGCGCCACCTTTGGCGATTGTCACGTTGTTCGAGGCTCGATCGACCTGCGCCAACACAAACGACGGCTTGTTTTCAAACAGCGTGTATGGGACATCAATTTCTTGGGCTTGCAGAGCCAGCGCACGAGCTTGATCCAATTGACCGTTCTTGAGGGCCGCTTCGGCTCGCGACAATAATTGCTGCGCAAGCTCCTTGTCGTTGGCGGTCGCCGGAATTTCTCCCGATGTCGAATCCTCATCAACCCGACGTGCGAGCGAGTGCTCCTCGCCGACGGCCTCGTCAGCGGCATCGGTGACTTCGGCTCCGGGCATTTCAAACGCCGGCTCGTCACTCAAATCCGAATCAATCGACTTGGCGATGCTCCGCGTCTTCGGAGACGATTCGTTAGCGTTGTTCTCGCGACGGTCAATTTGCGCTAGCACCTGTTCCGGTATTTCTTCCATAACTCGGAAAGCCACATCGAGATTCTTGGCTTCTTCCGCTTTGCTGCGTGCCTTGTCGAAATCCCCTTCTGCCATGTGCCGTCGAGCTTGCTGCAACAGACCTTTGGCAGCCGCCTGATTTTGAGCGACCGTCGGCTTGGCGACGGTCGCTGCAGTTTGATTGGCTCGGCTGTTGTTCGCCAATTGTTCGTTGCCCGCTGGTTGGGCGATTCGGGTTTTCGTAGATTTCGGCTGCGCGTCGATTTTCGCGATCGCCGTCGTTTTCGGTGAACGAGAACGAGCGGCCGCTTGATCCAATTGAGTCAGAAATTTTTCCGGCGACAGATCGGTCGCACTCCATGCGACCGGGAGCTTCTGCGCCTCTTCGGCCAAGGCTCGAGCGCCAGCGAAGTCCCCTTGCTGGGCTTTTTCTTGAGCTTGCTTCAACAGCTTGGTCGCCGTCTGAAAATGTGATTCGCCAGGCTTGCGATCTGTTTTGCTCGTTGAACGAGAAAACGGATTCAGCCGATTCAACGTGGGAACACGTTGTTCGGACGGTGCGATCGGGCGGGCGGATGTTCGAGGGGTCGGTTGCTCCGCCAAAACAGGTCGTGTCGTGCTGCCAGGGAGCAGACTCCACAAGCCGAGAGCGGCAACGCTCGTCCAGGCGACAATCGGTACAAATTTGTAACGCACAGTAACTCCTCCTGGAAACCAATGGCGGGAGCGCGAACGCCGATCTGCCTCAGATGTCGAAACGCTGTCTGATGCCAAACCAAAACGAGGTGATCGAAGTCCGAGCGGAGAGGTTCTTGAGGGTGGGATGAAACGACGGGAAAACACTGGAAGGGATTGATTTCGTTCGCAAGTCCGAGGGAAACGCGGCCTGCCTTGGGTCATTGGGCAGTCCGTTTCCATTCGGTTGGCGAACGGAATCCGACAAGTGGCTCGCACAGAACGTCCGAGCCGACAGGTCACTCCTGACTTTTATGGCAACTTGGAAAAATGGGTCAACGGGAGTTACTTGAGTTTGTTTGGCGATTCCGCAAAGTTTCATGAAGTTCGCCAAGGCTGCGGCAAATTTTGCCGATCGCTTCGTAGCGGTGTTCGTCAGAACGCGAGTGAACCGCACAACGAAAAGCAGTGTCCCCAAGTTCCGGCGAACGTGGTTTCCGGAATTCATGCGGCCACTTGATCGTCGTCCCAGCAGCCATGACAGAACTGGATCAGTCGAGAAAACGTGTCGGCAACGACGGCAGCACGTTCTGACGAAACCGGCTTGTCCAGAAAGGCGAGTTGACTGAGATTCTCAAATCGCTGTTGCCAAGACTCGGCCATCGGAGGATTGGGCAAATAGCCTCCCTTCAGCGTCTCGTGCAGCAAGCAGATAATCTCCACGTTCGGAAGCACGATCTCCAACACTTCCGACATCGTTTTTCGAACCAAAACAGGATCGGCTCCCGACTGCTTGGCGAATTCGGCTTCGGCCAGTGCATCGGTGATGTTGTCGGATAAGCCCTGCATCAGGTCGAACAGATGATCTCGTGCCGCGTCATTGTCAAAGACACCGGATCCCCAAGTTCCCACAATTTAACTCCTTTGACTATCGAAACACCCAACTCGGCGGTCCACCGAGCAAGCCTTATCGCAAGTCGCGTTCTGTGCGCAAAGACCAAGATTTTCCACCTTCATGAGAATTCAACACCGCATCGACGTCCCGCTGGCACGCTACTATTCTGCCGCCCAGGTAGCCGAAGTCATGAGGCTTCGGATCGGTTCACGACACTCGCTGAAGACTCACGACTTCTCGCTACGGGAATCAGACGATGAATCCACGCCGCCACCCCGTTTGCAAACTCGCCATCACGTTGGTAGTGATCGTAACCGTTCTGGGCCTTGGCATTTGGGAACAACGACGTCCGCAAGCCGCCGCGCAGACCTTACAGGCGGATGAAAATCTCAAGTGGTTTCGTGGCAACATGCACACCCACTCTCTGTGGAGCGACGGCGACGACTATTTGGAGTCGATCGCCTTGTGGTATCGCGAGCACCACTACGACTTCTTGGTCTTCACCGATCACAATGTTTTGGCCGACAAGGAACGTTGGATCGACGTCGAAAAATCGAAGGGCCAGCACCGGGCGTTCGACAAACTCAAACAGAAGTTTCCCGATGACTGGATCGAACAGCGGACCAAAACCGATGACGCGACGAAGCAAGATCGGCTCGAAACACGGTTAAAAACGTTTCGCGAAGTGGCCGACCGCTTCAATGATCCAGGTCGTTTCTTGCTTATTCAAGGCGAAGAGGTCAGCGATGCGTTCGGTAAATTCCCAATTCACATGAATACCAGCAACGTCCGCGAAGTCCTGGTTCCGCGTCACGGCAGTAGCGTCTTCGAAACGATCCAAAACAACACAGATGGCCTGATCGCCCAGCGAGAGCGAACCGGGCAGCCAATGATCATTCATCTGAATCATCCGAATTTTGGCTTCGGAGTGACGGCCGAAGACTTGATGCGGGTCCGTGGTGAGAGCTTCTTCGAGGTCTACAACGGACATCCCGGAGTCAACAACTCCGGAAACGGCGAGCACGCTTCGACCGAGCGAATTTGGGACATCATCAATTCGTTTCGGCTGAGCGAACTGAAACTGCCGCCGCTGTTCGGACTCGGTACCGACGACGGCCACGCGTATCACAACATTCCCAGCCGCGCCAGCGAACCGGGACGTGGCTGGGTCATGGTGCTGGCGGAATCGCTCAGCCCGGAACACTTGATCGCCGCATTGGAAGCCGGGCGGTTTTATGCTTCGAGCGGTGTGATGTTAGATCATATCAGTTCGTCGCCGCAGGAATTGAAGGTTGTCGTGCGAGCCGATGCCGATACGAAGTACGCGATCGAATTCGTCGGCACTCGCCGCGGCTTTGACACGAAGTCCGAGCCAGTCCTCGACAAAGACGGCAAGGAAATTCGGGCCACTCGGCGATACAGCGACGAAATCGGAAAAGTCTTCGCGCGCATCGAAGGTTCAACCGCCACCTATCGACTCACGGGGGACGAGCTGTATGTTCGCGCCCGCGTCACATCGTCGAAGAAACACCCCAATCCGTCAGAAATGGGAGAGTTCGAGCGTGCTTGGACGCAACCGTTGCTCGGCGCGGCGGCAACGGTTGAATGACGTCTGTCGCCGTCTTGCATGTCGCTGAAGTCGCCAAGACTTCAGCTCGAAGCCGATCCGCTGAATTCTTGGCGAATTCAGTTATCGGTCTACAGATTCACGCGATGCCAGCCGTTGAACAAGTAGCCTTTCATGTTCCAGCGAGGCGTTTGCGGCTGTGTTTCGCCGTGCGAATCGGTGGCTCGCACGATCAACTCACGCGTTGTGGATTTGATCGCAATCTCAGCAGACCAGAGTTGCCAACAGAACTCGGCGGCAGGTGAGGTCAGTTTCGCCTCGACCCACGATTGGCCCTCGTCGGCCGAGACTTCAACTTTGCGGATCGACACCCCCGGCATTCCCGGCGGCAGCACATAGCCCGCGACTTCGGCTTGTTCCGACTTCGCGGCGATTTTGCAGATCACTGAGTTCAGCGGCACACGATAAATCGGCGCGGACTCGGCCACTTCCAGAAGATTGCCGGTTTCGACCAGCTTGTAAACGTCGGCGACGAAATGATTCGGCGACGGACGATCGGCCACAACGATCTTGCTCAGCCACTTCACACTGCGAGCACCGATGTAACCGGGCACAACCGTTCGAGCCGGAAAGCCATGATCGGCGGTCAGCGGTTGCTCGTTCATCGACGTCGCCACCAACGGTTCGGAGCCACCTTGCTTGGACGCATCGAAGATTTTCTCCATCGGGATTGAACCGCCAAATGAAAACTTCTTGCCACCATCTTCGACGATGTCCTGTCCTTCAAACCAAACATGCTTCGCCGACTCGCGGAGTCCCGCTTGTTTAAGCAGATCAACCAACCGAATTCCGCTCCACTTGGCGTTTCCGATCGCACCGGCTTGCCACTGCACTCCCTTGACCGGCTTGATGCGGCTGTGCTCAGATCGTCGATTGCCGGCGCAAGTGATCGTGGCCGTCACCGAATGTTGCTCGAAGCGGCCAAGTTCGGCGATCGACAAGGTTAGCGGCGTTTCAACCAAGCCTTCGACACTCAGTCGATAAGCCGCTCCATCCAATTGAGGCGTGTTTCCGTGGCTCCGAATGAAAAACGAATCCACCGGTGTGATCCACGACTTCACAAGATCATTGAGTGGCGGTTCGGCGTTCATCGGAGCTTTCGAGTGGACGAGCCAGTGACTCCAGTCCATCGCCGACACCGACGAGAGCCTGCTTCCAAAGACCGACAGACCGACAGCTCCCATGGACATCTGTTGTAGGAACGACCGACGATCAAATGCTGACACGATTTTTGGGTTGAGCACGATGACCTCACACCTGCGGATGAAACTTGAGAGTCGCCATTTCAATGGAACGGAGGGCTGCGTCAAGTCGCAGCACTCCAAGGATTATCGCAATGGATGATACCAAGCCGGAATCCGTCAGCGAACGGATCGCGTCACGAAACATACAACTGACACGCGGCAGACAGACAACACCATTTAGGACGGCGTGCGATCCATCGCCGACGGACAGGTTATCAATTTGGAATAATTGTCTGATTCAAAACAGGCCCACTCGATTGTGTGAAAGGCCGGCAGGATCCTCGTCCAGTCGGCCCGTTTCTTTGGCTTCGTCGAGTTTCAACTTCGTGATGAATTCGTCTTCCGTCAGGACCGGTACGCTAAGCTGTTGAGCTTTCGCCAGTTTGCTTCCAGCTTCAGCTCCGGCCACGACGAACGACGTCTTCTTGGAGACGCTGTCGGTCGATTTGCCGCCATGAATGTGAATCAGCTCTTTGATTTGATCGCGAGAGAACTTCGTCAGCGTGCCGGTTACCACGATCGTCAAACCTTCGAGCATTCGCGGTTCCGATGAGGCCGGACGTTCGGCGATCGGCTCGCCAAAATTCAGGCCGAAGGTCCGCAGTTCCTCGATCAAATACCGACCCGGCTCGGACACGAAATAACCGTGAATCGACTTGGCGATGATCTCGCCCACCTCATCGACCGTCGCCAGCGACTCGGCCGATTGCCGCATCAGCTCGTCGAGCGTGCCGAACCGATCGGCCAGAATCTGCGCGGTGCGAGTACCGACATGCCGAATGTTCAGGCCGATCAACAACCTCCACAGCGGCCGTTTTTTCGAGGTTTCGATGCTGTCCAAAAGATTGTCGGCCGACTTCTCCCCTATCCGTTCCAGTTGCAGCATTTCGGCGCGACGATCTATCAGCCGATAAACGTCCGAAAGCGATCGAATGAAACCGGCATCACACAACTGTTCGATCAACTTGATTCCCAAGCCCTCAATGTCCATCGCTCCGCGCGACGCGAAAAATCGGAGCCACTCGCGAAGCTGAGCCGAGCAGTGCGGATTCGGACAGCGAATGTAGACGCCTCCCTCGTCCTGAACCGCCGCCGTGCCGCATTCGGGACAGTGTGTCGGAAATAGGAACGGCGTTTCGTGGCCGTCGCGGCGATGCTCTTCGACTCGTACGACATGTGGAATGATCTTGCCCGCCTTCTCCACCACGATCCAATCACCGATCCGCAAACCCAATCGCTCGATCTCGTCGCGATTGTGCAAACTCGCGCGCGACACGGTGGAACCAGCGATCTCGACCGGAACCAAATGCGCGACCGGAGTCAGCGCCCCGGTCTTGCCGACTTGCACGTCAATCGCCTCGATCCGCGTGGTCCCTTCGTATTTTTCCCATTTGTACGCGATCGCCCATCGCGGAAATTTGCTCGTGCTACCAAGCTGTTCTCGCTGCTCCAGCGAGTTGACCTTGATCACCAGCCCATCGACTTCAAAGTCGAGCGCATGCAATTCATCCATCAACGAATGAGCGTACTCCAGCGTTGCTTCCATGTTCGGCAGCGTGGCGACTCGCGGAGTTGTCGGCAGTCCGAGCGAACGGACGGCTGTGAGAAACTCACTGTGACTGCGATGCATCGTCCCCTCGCTGTATCCCACGCTGTGCGAAAAGAATCGCAGCTTCCGCGCCGCGCACAACTTCGGGTCGAGCAGCTTGAGTGCCCCCGCGCAAGCATTCCGTGGATTCGCGAACGGTTCATCGCCAGCGGCGATCTGCTCAGCCCGAATATGCGCGAAATCGGAATTGGCGATGTAAGCCTCGCCCCGAATCTCGATCACCTGTGGGAACTCGCCGCTCAGCCGCAATGGGACGCCGCGCACGGTCTTCGCGTTTTCCGTGACGTCATCGCCAACTCGCCCATCGCCGCGAGTCATCGCGCGAATCAAGACTCCGTGTTCATAAATCAGAGCCAGCGACACCCCGTCAATCTTGAATTCGATCGTGTACTCTGGAGATACGCCGGGGCCGAGCGACTTGAGTATGTTGGCATCAAACTTTCGCACGCCGGCTTCGTCGTAGACATTCTCGATCGACAGCATCGGCACCCGATGTTCGGCCTGCGTGAATCCCGCGATCGGCTCGCCCCCGACTTTGTGAGTCGGACTATCGGGCGAATCCAACTCCGGATGCTCATGCTCAATTTGCTCTAAGCGTTTCAGCAACCGGTCGTAATCGAGGTCCGAAATCTCTGGCTTGGCCTCGACGTAATACAGCCGATTGTGCCGCCACAATTCCTCGCGAAGGGACTTGACTTCCGCCTGTAACATGCTGACCTCTGGAATCGGTTCAACTCGACGAGGTGATCTCGGTTTTGTGGAGCACTCGCCCGAACTGACGCTTCAGGTTAGTGTGATCAATCGAAAGGAAACAGCCGATGCCTGCCCATGCTCAACCCACGAATTGTTTACCGGCTTGGGGTGTTGCCGAGCTTGCAGAACCGAAGCCGTTGAGCTGGCGGAATTGGACCAGCTTCATTGGGCCAGGCATCGTGATGATGGGGATTCAGATCGGCGGCGGTGAGTGGCTGCTGGGTCCGACAATTACGGCGAAATACGGCGGCGGGCTGATGTGGCTGGCGACTGTCGCGATTGTGTTGCAGGTGTTCTACAACCTCGAATGCGGGCGGTACGCACTCTATTGCGGTGAGCCAGTTTTCACGGGCTTCATGCGTTTGCGGCCGGGACCGACATTTTGGGTCGGGTTCATGTTGACGCTCAATTCGGCCGCGCTGGTGCCGGGGCTTTCGACTCATGGTGCGGCGATCATTACCTCGTTGATTTTGGATCGGCCGCCGACAATGGCCGATCGCGGGTTGATCACCATGCTGGCGTACGTCTGCTTGCTGGGAGTCACGTTGCCGGTGCTGTTGGGTGGTAAGGTTTACAACATGCTGCAAACGGTGATGACCGCGAAGGTCGTGATCGTGCTCGGCTTTTGTCTGGTGATCGGTTTGACATGCGTCAGCCCGGCGAGTTGGTGGAATGTGTTCAGCGGCTTCGTAAAGTTCGGCAATGTCCCGGTCAGCGACGGGCACGGCGGCGAAATAGTCACGAACGGAATCTCTCACATTTGGCAAACGGGCGAGTGGCCGGTGATTTCGGCGACAACGCTCGTTGTGATCGGAGCCTTCGCCGGTTTTGCCGGAGGTGGTGGGCTAGCGAATTCGACCTATTCCAACTTCGTTCGCGACAAAGGCTGGGGCATGGGGAGCCAAGTGGGTGCGATCCCGAGCGCCGTTGGTGGTCGAAACGTCACGCTCAGTCATATCGGCAAAGTGTTTGAATTGACGGCGGATAACCTGCGTCGCTGGCGCGGCTGGTGGCGCTATGTGCTGACCGATCAAGTGCTGATCTGGGCTCCCGGATGTTTCATGGGGATGGCGTTGCCGTCGCTGTTGTCGATGCAGTTTGCTCAATACACGACGATCACGAGGGATCAAATTGGAGTGGCTCAAGCGGTGATTACGGCGGACGGGTTGCGTCATGCCGGGTTCACTCCGGTGATCGGAAAACTGCTGTGGATCGCGGCACTGTTCACCGGCTTGATGGTCATGCTCCCCAGCCAGATGTCGATCGTAGATGATTTTAGTCGCCGCTGGACCGACACGATCTGGTCGGCCAATCGCCGCGTGCGCGAGTCGATGCAGCCGCATCAAGTGAAGTTCATTTACTACGCGATTCTGGGGAGCTACGTGATGTGGTCGTTGGTTTGCGCGTACTTTTTCAGCAACGCACCGAAACTAATGACTGACTTCATCGCCAATTTCAATAATCTGGCAATCGGCCTGACATCGTTCCAATTGTTGTGGCTAAATCACAGCTTGCTGCCTCGCGAGCTGCGGCCCAAGTGGTATCAATCGGTCGGAGTCGCCGGCTGCGGCGTGTTTTATTTGGGACTGGCGGGATTGGTGTTTGCGTTCAAGATCTGGCCGATGATCAGTCAATGACGAATGATTCTTTCGTCATTGAGTATTTCGTCATTCGTCATTTGCAAAAGGGAGATGTCATGTCCTCGTTATTTGATCTTACGGGCCGCGTGGCAGTTGTCTCCGGCGCGGCTCAGGGAATGGGTCGAACCATGTCGGTCGCGTTGGCTGAGCACGGCGCGGACTTGATGTTGCTCGACCTGAATGCCGACGGAGCCGCGCAGACGGCAGAGCAGATTCGGTCGCTGGGTCGGCAGGCGATTCCGGTGGCTTGTGATGTCTCGCAGCCCGATTCGATTCGCGCGATGTTTGCGCAGTTGGATCTGGAGTTTGGACGCGTCGACTTTCTAGCAAATGTCGCGGGCGAAGGAGTGCTCGGTAAGCCGGAAGAGATTTCGTTGGATGATGTCGAACGGACGTGGCGTAATCTGGTCTTTGGCCGATTCTGTTTGTGCCAAGAAGCGGGCCGGCGGATGATCGTTAGTGGTCGCGGAAGCATCGTCAACATCGGGTCTCTGGCCAGCATCACGGCACTTGGTCGAGGCCACATTGCGTACAGCATGGCAATGGGCGCGGTCGCGCAGATGACCCGCGAACTGAGCACGGAATGGGCTGCGCACGGTGTCCGGGTCAACGCGATCCTGCCAGCTCAAGTGCTGAACCCCGGCTTGGAAAAACGGATGTCGGCCGATCCGCAGTTGAAGGAAAAATATCTCAGCGGCATCCCGCGCGGACGGCTCGGCTGTCCCGAAGACATTCAGGGATTGGCAGTGTTCTTGGCATCGGACTCGTCCAACTGGATCACCGGCGCGCTGATCCCGATGGACGGCGGTAACTTGGCGATGAACTCCGGCGGCTCACGGCGATATGTCGATCGCTAAACCAACAGCTCATCCCGCAGGTGCGTCCGGCAGACGCAATTCCCCTGGCAATTCCAGTTCGGTCGTGTCGCCGATGTTGATGCCGGACGGATCGTCGAGTTGAAAGTCGAAGTCAGTTGTGTCGCCTAAGTTGGGTGGCGAGTTGAAGATTTTCAGTTCGATGGTATCGGCGAGATCGTCCACGACATCCGGCTCGCGTTCCCGCCGGGTGATTGCGGTTGGTCGCGTGATGCGTTCGGCCGGAGTCAGTGTTGCTTGAGCTTGGCCGTTGTTCTGAAGTCGCGTCATGACGGGATCGTGTTCGTCCAACTGACCACCATTTCGCAAGACGGCCGCCGCTAAATCCATTGTCAGCGGATCGACACCGCAGGCACGCATGTGCTTAAGCGTAGCTTCGATGTCGTATTCCACGCGACGCAGCTCGACTCGACCATTTTCGATGATCGCGTATGCTGCTCGCGAGTCGCCGTCGCGCGGCTGGCCGACGCTTCCCGGATTGATCACCGTCGTGTGCTCAAGTTCCAGAACGAACGGCAGATGCGAATGTCCGACGAGCACGAAGTCCGCCTCAATCCCTTGCAGTCGTTCGGTCCAGGCTTTCGGATCGTTTTTCAGATACTCGTCGAACGGGTCGCGGGGCGTCGCGTGAACCAGAAAAAATCGGGCCTCATCGATCGTCACGCGGCGAGTCACCGGCAGGCGTGTCAGAAATTTCATGTGAGCGGGGCTGAGAACTTGCCAATGCAACGGCCGAGTCGCCGCTGCCAGCCGATGCAGGCCGTGACTTTTCTTGACCGCGATTCGTTGAGCCACCGCGTGATCGTGATTGCCGCGGACTCCGGCTGTCGCATGTTTCCGCACCCATTCCACGCACGGAACCGGATCGGTCCCGTAGTCGACCAGATCACCGAGGAACAGACACACATCGAACCGCTCCTGAATCGCAGCCAGGGCCGGCCAGTTCGAATGAATGTCTGCCAGAACAAGAATGCGCATCGAAAAGTCCTGAGTTAATCTCCCATTAAACGATTTCAGCCCGCGCGTTACGTCCGGTCCAGTGACTCCAAAAAACTATTCACCAGCCGCAAGCAAGATTCGGTCGCCAGCCAGTGAATCAGATGTCCGATTTTTGGCAAACGAACTCGCGAGCAGTCGGGCATTAATCGTTCGGCCTCGGCCGCATCTTCGTCGGTCAACATGCCCCCCGCCGTGTGATCCGCTTGCAGCAACAGCGCTGGGCAAGCTACTTGCGACACGGTCGCCGCCCAATCGAATCCCTCCAACCAGCGGCCGGCCACGATCGGTGTCAACACATTGCGATCGAGCTGCTTCAAACACCGCGCCGTAAACCGCAGCGAGGCTGGATCTCGTGTGTCGCCTAATCGGACGGAACCGGCTTTGCCCGGAGTCGTCAATGGAATCTCAGCTAGTTGCCGCGCGAGTGCTCCGACCGGCAGCGTCGATCCCGCGAACGGCTGTACTCCCGCGAAATAGCTCAACAGCGCCGACTGTTCGATTCGCGGCCCCATCGTGTCGAACGGCGGATCTTCCAGCACGGCACCGAATACTAGCGACGGCAACTCTGCGGCAACGGTCGCCGCCACCATCGCTCCCAAAGAATGACCGTAGACAACGCACGGACCTTGCACTTGCTCTCGCACAAACGCTACTGCATCGCGCACATAATCCCGCACGAGATATTCCGGTGCGGTTCGCGAAGACAGCCCATGCCCGCGATGATCCAACGCCTGCACATGCCAACGAGTCGCCAGCGCCGGAATCAACGGCAGAAAACTCTGCCATCGCCGCGTCACTCCATGAAAGAACACAAGAGCCGGCCCTGTCCGCGGCCCGCTCGCAAAATTCAGATTCAGTCCGTGATAAGGAAATAACTGTTCGTTGAGCATTTCACCGAATCCAGCCGCCGCCCAAAACCCGATCGCCATCGTACAACACGATCGCCTGCCCGCGAGCGATTCCAAACTGCGGCTCGGCAAACCGAACTCGCAGCCGATCTTCGTCCAGCACCTGCACCTCGCACTCGGCCGCGTGATGTTGCGATCGAATCTGTGCGTGGCCGTTGAATCGACTCGGTACATCGTCGATCAGCCAGTTAAGCCGATCGGCCTCCAATTCCATTTCCATCAGATCGTCGCGAGTACCAACGACGACTCGCCGCGTCGCCGGTTCGACCGCCACCACGTAACGCGGCGTTCCGAACGCAATGCCCAAACCTTTTCGCTGGCCGACCGTGAATTGTTGATATCCCTCATGATGGCCGAGCACATTGCCGACCGTGTCGACGACCTCGCCCGCAGTTTCTTGAGGGCCTCGATACCGATCCAGAAAACCAACGTAGTCGTTGTCCGGGATAAAACAAATCTCCTGGCTATCCGGCTTATCGGCGACTCGCAGTCCCGTCTGCCGAGCTAAGTCTCGAATCGCTGGCTTATCAAAATCCCCGACGGGAAAAATGATCCGGTCGAGAATTTTCCTGTTGATTCCGAACAACACGTAACTCTGATCCTTCGACCGATCCCGCCCGCGAAATAGCGAAAATGATCCCTCCGGCTCGGCACGGACAATTCGCGCATAATGTCCCGACGCGATGTGTTCCGCGCCGACCGACTGTGCAAAGTCCCACAGCTTGCCGAACTTCAGCCAGTTGTTGCACATCACGCACGGATTCGGAGTCCGACCGGCAAGATATTCGTCAGCAAAGTAATCCTTGATCCGCCCAAAGGCATCTTGGAAATTGAGCGCATGAAACGGGATATCTAGCGAGTCCGCGACTCGCCGAGCATCCGCCGCATCCGACGCGCTGCAACAACCCTGCTTATGAGCCTTCGGCTGCACGATCGGCAAATCGGTGGTTAGCGATGTCTTGCAAACCTGCGGCTCGTCAGTCGCCCCAGAGCGCATGAACAGACCGATCACCTCATATCCCTGCCGTTGCAGCAAAATCGCCGCAGCGGAACTATCAACCCCGCCACTCATCGCTAAGACGACACGTTTGGACATGGAACTATTTCTCGCCGGCCATCTGTCAGTGATTTGATTCCAACAACTTGTTCAACAAATTGCCAAGCTTCGCTCCATGAAATGTAACGCCAGCCGCAAGTTCGCCTGAGTCCACAGCAGCGGCGTGATATCGTTCGGAACCCATTGGCCGGACTCGCGGTAGTACGATTCCGGGCATCGCAACGGAGGGAACGAACCCCCTTCGCCAGTCAATTGACGCAGGCTGCGATTCAAATGCTCGGTCTGTTTGGCCAAGTCCGCCGCGTCGCGAGTTTGATGATATTGCAGCCCGTGAATCACCGAGACGATCGGATCAAAAATACACCACTGAGCCTCGCCACCCGGTTGCAGCAAGCGGTCGCGAGCCGACATGTCGTCACTGAAATCAACCGTCCGATTCGCTGGGTCGAGCAACGCTTTGTAGTCCGCGCACCAGTACGAATCGCCAAGATATCGCCGGATTCCGTACGAGCCCATCAAATTGCCAACAACGTCCCGAAGGATCTGCTCTGCGATCTCACCGGTCACCACCTGAGCCGGATAAATCAGAAACAACAGCGCCGCATCGAATCGCCGCCGCTTGGACGAATCGTCCTGAACGCACTCGCTCGGCAGGATCGCCTGGAGCGCCGCGTGCCCTTGTGCGATGAGCGGTTCGGTTCGGCGGCAGGTTTGATCAATGAATGATTTTGTCACGCCGGACGACAATTGAGCCGAGGCCATCGTCAGAAAATACTCGCGCAACGCCGTCAGTCCAGCCGTCGCGATCCCGATGCTCGACGCCTCGGCCTTCCGAGCTTCTTCCCAATGCCCGCTGTCCTCGTCCTGCCAAAAACGAATCGCCTCGAAATACTGCACGAAGTTGGACAGCAACTTGACGTCATCGCCGCTTGGCCGCCAATGCCCGCCGATCGCGAGCCGGCTCGCCAGCCACATCCAATACCCGATCGCGTCGTTCTGCGCGTGAGCCCAGGTCTCCGGCAATTCGGCAAGCTGATTGCCGTCGAACCGAATGTGTGGCCGCAACATTACGTTATGCGAGTTCGCCTTGCCAACGATGATGTCCCGTAGCTTGTTCCGCTGCGAATGCAGGAATTTCGTGATAGCCGATACGCACTGCACTGCTCGGCCGTGCTCGCCTAACACATGAAAATGGTGAGCAATGTGGATGTTGTCTCGCACCCACACGTTTTGATACCCGGTGTACTCGTTTGACGAAGCGACCGCCGCTGCAGAAAACAGTCCAGTTGGCAAAGTCGGAAACTCAAACGTCCCGTGCTCAACGAGATGCTTCGTCAGACAGGAGACTTCTTCTAGGCGATAACGATCTCGAAGGAACCCATCCATTGGGTGACTCATTTCCAACTCCCATTTGATTCTTCGTCGATCGTCAACGGCGACGAACCGTCATATCGGTGACTACCCGCGTCGTCCGAGATCGTTGAAGCCCGTCGACCACGCGATCCACTCTGCCAAAACAACCGATCATCCGTGAGCACTCGGCCGCGTAAGGCACAATTCAAACACAGCTTTTCGCAATCAAACTCCAAGTACAATTCGCCGTCGACAATCAAGTGAAACCAGTCCTGCCCGGGATTCTTCAGACCGCAGTAGACGTTCGGGCCGGATTTCACTCGGACCTGCCAACCCTCAAGACTCGGCAGATACAACCGCCGATCCAGTTCGCCAGACGACTCGCAACCGCGCTGAATCTCCCGATATCTGTCACCTTCGGTGTCCGTCACCGTCGCCGCAACCGCAGCCGCCCCAGAAAACAACTCGGAAATCGACCGTTCCAACCGGGCCGTGATTTCCCGCAACGCCACAGGAGTTTCTTCGGGCAAGTTATCGGCATTCGGACCGATAGGGATTGGAATCATGGTCGCCACATTCACCAAATCACGAGAACCAGACTTGGCTGAATGATAAACCGCTCAAGGACCAAACTGAAACATCTTGCTTCGCAGTAAAAACTTCAAATCGTCAAACTTGCGAGCGCACGCTCCAGGGCTATACTGCTGCACTTACGCATTGCACCCTCGCGATGCGTCATTCAACGCAGGGCAAGTGGCGGAATTGGCAGACGCGCTAGGTTGAGGGCCTAGTTCCCTCACGGGAGTGCAGGTTCGATTCCTGTCTTGCTCACTGTTTGCGGAAAAGGACTTACGTCGATGAGGCGTAAGTCCTTTTTTTGCAAAAATACCTAACGTGTGGCATTGATGGCTTCACGATGCGGTTGCACCTTACGTGTCTCTCGAACGGCTCGCCGCCAACCTCGCCGCAGCGGACAGTCCCGCCGCGGTCGAGCGAGCGCGTCACCAATTGGACGCCGCCGAACTCAATTGGCTGCTGACCGCTGACCCTGCCTTGCTCGTGAAGGCAAACGATTTGACGAAGGGCGCGATTGCTCTCCGTGCGGCGGGCCATGCCGTTGAGTTGTAAATCGCTGAAACCGATGATCCTGGACAACGCACTCTCCGTCGACCGTAACAAACTTGCATTCACAAATCGAAGCTATTATTCCGAGGCCCGTGATGATTTCCAAGAAGTGTGTATTAGTGCTTCTGTAGTGCCCTTTTCGAAAACGGAGCGTCCTTGAATCTGGCGTGTTGTAGAGTCACTCCAGAAAGGACGCATGATGAAGAAACCACGACGTCAGTTTTCCGCGGCGGACAAAGTCGCGGTCTCCGATCTGTGCGACAAGCA
>JANMIF010000581.1:0-5718 GCA_031375695.1 Planctomyces sp. | reverse complement strand
ATGAGCAACTGGTTGAAAAAACGGGACAAACACCGCAATTCCCCGCAGCCAACCAAGACTTTTCGAAAGGCGATCGTCATGCTCGATTGAACGGTATTGGGGTTAGGAGAACGGCCGGGTACGTCTTCTGTTGCTGTTCGCCTTACTCGACGCCGGACTTTTGGGAGCCAGCCATTCGTCGAGAAGAGACGATTCGCCCCACGACCACTTGATCGTCGGGCTGGCTTTTGTTTCTTCCAGTCGGCAGCACGGCGATTTCTTCCCATTCCATGGGCAACGTGCCCGGCGTTGTGCCGGGATTCCAAAGGCGCCCGTTGAACCGCCGCTCGACAGTGTCGCCTGGGCGACGATCGTAACAGAAGTAAACCACTTCGGACGGAACGTCGCCCGGCTGCACCGGCCACAGCAGTTCCTCGATCAGCGACTCGTAAAAATAGGCGAAGCGATGATTAATGGGACCAAAACTGACCAATCGTGTCGGCTGAGGTAACCGAAGTTTCAACGCGGCGACAGCGTCGGACATGTCGTAGGCGCGTCGAGCTTTCGCGTTAATCACCACACCCGTGTAGCTCAAACCGAGAAACACGCTCAAGACGATGACGGCCAGTTGGACACTTCGTTGGCTGTGCTGACGGACAGACCAAATCGCCATCGCTGACGTCGTAAGCGATATCGCGCCGAATGAGAACGCGAACCACAACGGCTGACTGAGGTCGCGAGAAATCGTCGTTGGCCAAAGACTCGCCACAACGACGGCCACCCCAACAGCGGCGGCGATTGCTGAAATGACGACCAAATACCGATTCCACGCCCGCCGCGCCTCCGACCCGATTTCCGCCGCAGCACACCGTTGCATGATCCAACCAAGCAAAATGGAAAGGCACGGATAGAGGCTGATGAAGTACCTTGTCCTGGCATCGGTCGCCAGCAACAGACTGGGATAGGTGGCCAGCACGGCGGTGGCCAGAAAGATGATTTGCGGCGGCACCGGACCAATCGCTTCGCGGGCGCGGCGACTGAGCAGCGCCAGAAAAAATGGCGACCACGGCAACAGGCAGGCAAACGTTTTCAGCGGAAAGGTTGCCATGTGTTTGGCCAAGCCGGTCAATGAAAACTCACGCCCAAATCGGGCAGTGACGGTTTGAGTCCAAATGGCAATCGTGCTGTCCAGATCCGTGGCAAAATAGAAAGGAATCACCCAGGCGCTAAGAATGACAACCAGCGTGGCAATGCCCGCCGCATAACCTGGACTCAACAGTGTTCGCCAATCACGGCGGATCGCCAGAAAGAACGTGGTCACAAACGCAAAGTAAACGATCGATTGAAGTCCTTTTTGCATCGCGCCGATCGCTGCCAACCCGTAACCAGTTGCCCACAAAGCCCACGGCGACCAACCGCGTGTGTAGGCGCAGTGCCAAGCGAGCAGAGCAGTGCTCACACACAGAGCAAAGACCGTGTCATTCTCCCCCAGACGTCCGAGTTCCAACACTTGCCCCAGCGTGCAGTAAATCGCGCCGCAGGCAAACGACCAAAAGCGTGACAGAAACGACCGCGCATAGGCAAAGATCACGAACGTCGTTAACAGAATGGCGACCACACTCGGCAGTCGTACGGCGACCAGATCGACCTTGCCGCGGATCAACCCGGCAATGGCCATCAACCAACTGCCCAGCGGCGGACGATCGAGAAACGGTTGTCCTTGCTGCCGTGGGACCACCCAGTCGCCGGTCTGGATCATTTCGACCGCCCCACGCGCCCAGCGCGATTCTTCCCCGCAAATGGGAAGCGTCGTTAAGCGGCAAAAGTAAATCGCCGTCACGAGCGTCACTAACATGGCCACTTCAGGTTGATACCACCACCGCCGATCGTCCTCGCCCCCTGGTAAAGTGGTTTGTTCGTCCATCGTAGAATCTTTCCCTGGAGCGATGCCGGCCGTGACAAGATTCATGGAATTTGCGGCCAACCGATTTCGCATGCATACTCTAGACCCGGCCCAACAATCGCTGAAACTCCAATTGGCCAAGTGGGATTTCGCGAGATGCGCGACGAGGTTTGCGCGGAACTGGGGACCGGCTTAGAGTAATCATGGAGACTTCCTCGAACTCGTGAAATCGATCTGGCAATTTGGGTAACGCAGGCCAGCCAGCTAGACGGCGACGATGCCGCAATCCGGGAAAGTTTTGCTATATCTGCTGGTCGAAACGACAGGTGCAGACGGATTCAAGCCGATGACGATTACAAGACGTCTCACGGTTTCGGATGACCTGCGGCATGACCTCGACCCCACTGAAAACGGCCACGCATGTGCTGAGCGCCGCCACGATCATCGTGGCGACCGTTGGCGGATTGGCGTTGCTCGCGCCGCCCATCGCCCATCGCGAACCGGGCAGCACAGAAACCAATGTCACGCAGACCAACGTTACGCCGCTGCAAAATACCGATCAGGAATTGGAAGTCACTGAGATTGGCCCCGAAGCCAATCGAAAGACTCGTGCGACTGACAAGGTCGCGTCGAATTCGGAACGACGGATGATCGAATCGAAGTTGTGGTTGTTGCAACAACAGATCAATCGCTTGGCATCGCTGCCTCCGACGGATACTGAACCTGTGGCGGATCAACTGCCACAACAAATCCCTGAGGAATCGACGCAGATCACATCGCGTGAACCGACCACTGAGCCATCGGTATCCGAACCGAGCTTGCCAGCCAAACCGTCGAGCGTGATGACAGGGGAACTGTGTGAAGGCTACTTGGACCGATACGTGATCGACCTGCAAAATGCCGACGTCCGTGAAGCGCTGATGATGCTCGGTCATTTGGCCAAGTTGAACGTGGTCGTCGCGCCAGGCGTTCGAGGCAACGTCTCCGCAGTCTCCTTGCAAGATGTTTCGGCCGAGGACGCTTTGGCGGCGATCACCAAATCTCTGGGGCTAGTCGCTGAAAAGGACGGCCCATTGGTGTATGTCGCGACGGCCGAGGAGTTGCAACGGCGAGATCAAGGTCAACGCACCACGGCCCTCAAAATTTATCGACCACAGCATATCCCCGTGCAACAGTTGGAAAAACTGATCACGCCGTTACTGACCAAGCCGGTTTATTTGATGACGCTCCGCAATTCCTCACCATCCTCGGCCCCGTCTGCGGATGCACAATCGGACGGAGTGCTGATCGTTGACGATCCGAAAGTCATCGCTCGGATTGATGAGCTGGTCGAAGAAGTGGATCAACCGACGGTCTTAGCGACACGCCCCGATGGCCATTCGCGACCGGCGCAAACCGCTCAGCCGCTCAAGCGAACGAGGCAGGCCGACGGTCGGGAGAAAAACACCTCGCTGCGAAAGATCTCCGGGACCGTACCGCAACAGTTCAATCCCCCGGAGTGCGCCACCGAATTGCGGCCAACTGCAGACGAGTAGCATACGTCTCGCGTGGCCAGTACATTTCGCCGCACATGGCGGGAGAACGGACTTAGTGACCGGTCGGATGATACTCCCGCCCACAAGGGATCGCGCCGGAGATGAGGGAGCGGAACGCAATCGTCCGGCGCTTGAGTTGGGCACGATGGCGCAACGCACATCTTCACAGTTCGACTTTGTGGGTCTGCGGCCGATGCTGTGGCTGGGCACAATCGTGCTCGGCCTGTGCGTGATTCCTCCGACAATCGCCCAACAACCAGCCGCGAACCCAAACGCTCAGCCAGCGCCCCCCGCAGTCGGGCCGGTCATTCCTGGTGTCCGGTTTCCGCCTAGTCCGGTTCAAGTCGGCCGAGGGGGGTTCTTTCGCGGAAACACCGCGATTAGTCCGGACAGCATTGGCCCCAACTATGTCGGCTTTTACCTAGGTTTGTGGCGATTCATTCCGGTCTTGGCGTTGGCCGCCGGTTGGGTTTGGATCGGCCAATGGGTGAATGCCGACGCGCTGTCGCTGAAGCTCAACGACGAGTTTTGGAATTCGGCGGCGTTGATTGGCGGATTTATGGGCCTCGGTGTATTGCTCACGATGCCGTACTTCTTTCTGGGTTTCTTGATGATGCTGGCGCTGCAAGGGCTGCCGCTGGGTTTGTACATCCGGGAACGAAACGCCTGCGTGCCGGAGTCCGCACGCTTGCTGACTCGCAGGCATATTAAAAACGTCACGCTGCGCACGCTCGCGCGGTTGGGGATTCACATCGGCGGGAAGCAGATGCGGGATCAGATTCTTGGTCCGAACATCGAGTTCGTCGGCAAGACATCGACCGGCCGGCGAGATACGTCGCGCACGTCGCAAGTAGAAAACTCGCGCGGTTTCTTGGCGGCCAAGGAACTGGTTTACGACGCGCTGATCAAACGCGCGACGGACATTCATCTGGAACCGAAAGAAGACGAACTGCAGATCCGCATGCGCGTGGACGGCGTGATGTACACGAACGAACCGTTCGACCGCGCTCTCGGCGACAACGTGGTCAACATCTTTAAGATTCTCGGCGCGATGGACATCACCGAGAAACGGAAATCTCTGGACGGCAGTTTTCGAGCGATCACCGAAGGTCGCGATATCGACTTCCGCGTCGCCACGCAGGGGACTCGCGAAGGCGAAAAGATGACGCTCCGCATCCTCGATCAATCGCAGTCCGTCAGCACGGTGGAGCAGTTGGGGTTCCGCAAACAGTTGGAAGAGAAATTGCTGGAAGTGGTGCATCAACCGCACGGCCTGTTGCTGGTGTGCGGACCGACCGGAGCCGGTAAATCGACCACGCTGTATGCCTTCCTCAACAGTATCGACTCGTTGCAGCAGAACATCATCACGATCGAAGACCCGGTCGAATACAAAATGGACAACGTCACGCAGATTGAAATCAACACGAAGGCCGGACAGACGTTTTCGACGTCGCTGCGGAGTGTGCTGCGGCAAGACCCGGACATCGTGATGATCGGCGAAATCCGCGACGGCGATACGGCCAACATCGCCTGCCAAGCGGCCAATACCGGGCACATGGTCTTCTCGACTGTCCACGCCAACGACTCGATCACGGCGCTGTATCGGATGCTCGATCTGGGGGTGGATGTGTCGATGCTATCGAGTTCGTTGTCGGCGATTTTGGCGCAGCGACTGGCTCGCCGGTTGTGCCCGGATTGCAAAGAGGCGTATACGCCCAAGCCTGAGTTCTTGAAGAAAGCCAACTTGCCGGTCGAGAAAATCGACAAGCTGTATCGTCCGCCGAAGGACGGCGATAACGCCTCCTGCCCAACCTGTGCGGGCATGGGGTATCGCGGCCGAATCGGCATCTACGAACTGCTGGTGATCACCGACCGCATGCGTGATCTTGTCCGCGAAAAAGCCGCCCTGTCCGTGCTCAAGGCGGAAGCCCGAAAAGGAGGCATGCTGTACATGCAGGAAGAAGGCTTGCGGCTGGTCGTCAAAGGCATCACGTCGATTGATGAATTGTTGAGGGTGGTGAAATGATTGACGTCGTCCTGTTAGTTATCGTGGCCGTGGTGACATATTGCGTTGCGGGCGAAGGGGCCTGGGGCGCCGCGATCACGGCGATGAGTGTTATTCTGGCGGGGCTGATCGCCATGAATTTCTATGAGCCGATCTGCGACAACCTCCTGGGTGGGGACGATTATTGGCAGCGGCGAATGGACCTCGTGGTCTTGGTGGGATTGTTCGTGGGGGCGTTGACCGGTTTAAGAGCCGGCGCGGATCATATCTCGCCGACGTATATCGGCGTGCATCGG
>JANMIF010000578.1:0-8700 GCA_031375695.1 Planctomyces sp. | reverse complement strand
GAACCGAGCCACGCCCTTCGATGACTCAGGGCGTGCCACCCAGGCAGTTCGCGAACTCTCGCAACCGGACGCTGGCGCGTTCCGCCTGATTTGGTTGACGCTTCTCATAGTCTCTTTCTATTTACGATCCGACTCTGCAAGCCACTGCTTGGCACGGGGCGCGAGCGGATGCTGCGGGAACTGTTTAACAAACCGCGTCATCTCAATCCGAGCATGTTCTGTTTCGCCCGCTTCGGAGTAAGTGATCCCGCACCAGAACCGAGCGCGAGCGTGCTGAGGGTCAATGGCCATCGTCTTCAGAAAATAGACGATCGCCTGGTCGGGCATCCGAGCGAAATGCAGCCCCAAGCCACGCATGAAAAGGTGATTCGCTTCCGGGGACTTGTCGAACTGCTCGTCGGTCAGTTCCGGCAACTCGACATCCAAGCCGCGCATCAAGTCGCCCGACAATCGAGCCACCGCTCGGTCGAGCCGATCCGGGCGCGTGCGAACCTTGTGTGACTTCACAACACGCGTCGAAGCGACGTCGACTAAGTGCGCGGTGATGAGCAACTCACCATCGACCTCCAACACGCTGCCGGACAATGCAAACTGAGCTCCAACGACCTTGCCCAAACGCAACGGCTGCTCGGTCTTCGTTGAGTTGGTCAAAGCCTGCTCACGAATGACACGCTCAATCTCCGCCCTCTCGACCAACGTCAGCGTTTCAGCACGAGAAAGCTGAACGAGCAGCATGTCGCCAATCGCTTCGGCAATCGGCGTCAGTCGTAAGTCGTCCGACGCATTCGTCAACGGAATGACGGCGACCTTCGTTGTCCGACGGAGAGCCTTCTCGTCAGCAGATGCCGGTGTTGTGTGGTGCCAAATCGAAACCGCTCCACCAATCACGAGCAGTCCGAGCAAGAAGACTGCCCACGAAACAATTTGCCGGATTGGTCGAGTCGCATTCATTGAAGCACTCCCTGTAGCTCAGTTGCTCCGCAACTGAGATTCCCAACGCGTTGCCGTTCGCAAGACACCGTGAATTTAGAAGTCGAGGCGAAATCGAATGCGAGTCGCGGAGCGACTCGCCTACGTTTTCTTTCCTTTACCCTTCTTGTCTCCCTCTTGATTGACCAGCTTCGGCAGCATTCGTTCGGCGATCTTCGCGGCCGCGTCTTGCAGCGCGGTCTTGCCGGCGAGCTGCTCGGTCAGGTCGAGCGTCACGGTGGTCTGACGATCGACGGTCAGAACTCGGCCACTGCGGCGATCAATCGCCTTCACTTCCAGACGAGCCTTCACCGAGACGAGGTTGCCGACCTTGCCTCCGAACTCGGAGAACCCTTCGCCAACGACCAGGATGTCGGCGTCGGACTTGTCCCCTTCAATTCGGTCAACGACCACGAAGCCCGATTCTTTGGCGTACATCTCCAGCTCGGTCTGAGCTGCTGGGTCGATGACGATCTGCGACACATGCCGCTCCTTCACCGAGACGACAACCGATGGACGCTTCTTGTCACCCAGCTTCTTCTTCAACGCCTCCAGCCGATCCTCTTTCGTCACGGTCTTGGCGATGAGCTGGTCTGACTTCGTGCTGATCGTCTCAGCGATTTCGTCCGCCAGCTTCTCGACCATGCGGCCGAGATCGTCGTCAGACTTCCCTTTCACCGACGCTCCCAACACGCGAGTCGTCTCGGTCCCGATGATCTTTGCCACGAGATACAGATTCGATTCCACCTGCACGATGCTCCCGGTGACGATGACTTTCGCTCCGGTCAGTTGCCCCACCTGAATCGCTTGATCGGGATTCACGGCTCCCGACAGATTGATCTCGTGCTCGGCCAACGTCTTCGACATCTCTTCGCGATCTACCAAAAACATCTCCGGCTTGGCGACCAGTTCGGCGAACAGCAAGTCCGTCACCTTGGCTCCTGCCAATTTGTTGTCTTTCCCGCCGCGATCCTGAAACGTGACGATCGCCGTCGGCACTGGTTGAGCAACTTTCTCGGCCGACTTCTCTTTGTCGTCCGCAAGACCGCATCTTGCCGAAACGAGAACGAAACTCATCGCGAAACTCGCCAGCATCAGCCAACGAGACACAGTTGGTAACTTGGTCATGAAATTCTCCTGGGTTTGAGTGAGTCTGTTTTTCGAGCCGCGACCGTCAGGGAGTGGTAAGTCCTGTCGCCACCGCTCCCTGACGGCCGCGGCTCGAAACTCCCGTGAAAAATCTGAGTTAGTCCCCGGATCAGGACGTTGTCCGAGGTCTAACGCCCTCCGGCTCGCCAAAAAATGTTGGATTTCACATTCATCGTTTGTCGGAGTGTTCGCGCTCGCTTGCGCTTCGGGTTGGTGGAGCGAGTCGTTCTAAAATCTTCGCGAACAAATATCGCGGTGTCGGGCCATCGTCCCATGACTTGATGATCCCGAAGCCGCACCAGATCAACGAAGCCGGATGCTCCGACTCCGATTCAAACTGCCATTCACACCACGGCCAAGATTTCGCATCCTCGCTGACGCTGGCCAGGACATCATCAGAGTCGCCTTTGATCCGCAAGCCGTGAAGCTGTGACGAGCCTTTCGGCCACCACGCGGCGTCGAGCCGTTTGTCGAGTTCGCGGATCACGTCCGCCCGCCGCAACTGAATCGCGATCGCGGCCGGCTTGTCGCCGGGAAACACCAACTCTCCGTCGCCCGAAGCCAAACACAGAACCGGAACGCCGCGAGCCGCCAGTGTCCGCAAGTTGTCGATCAATCCTTCGTGCTTCTTGAGCGAGACCCCTTCGCCGATGATCACGATCCCGCCGGTCACGTCGTCGAGCGAATCACGCGAGCGAATTCGTTCGTGCGGAATGTCGTTCTCTTTGAAAATCGCAACGGTCTCACCCGGCGGATCGAAGACCGTCAGTTTGAGTTCTTTCAACCACTCCACCCGATCGGCGAACGGATCGCGAGGAAAGATTGAAACCACTCGCTCATGCCGGACCTCGCCAACCGACACTGTGAGTTGAGCCGCTTGAACCGATCCCTCTTTGACCTTCGGCCAGCGCAGCGCGACCGTGCCATCGGACGGCTTGTCGGCATCACCACGGACTTCAAACTCACCACTTGCAGCCGAGCGCGGCCCGATCATCAATCGCCAAGCCGCCCGCTCGCGAAATGCCTGATCGGCCGAGACACGATACGTCCAGCGCGACTCGGATTCGGTAAACACGTTCGACCAACATTCGATCGCTGTGATCTTCAGGTCGTCATCCGCACGAGCGGGAGCAAGCAAACCGACCAGCACTGCGCTGATCCACAACAACCTTGTGCAACGAACTCGCCGTATTGTCTTAGCCATGATGCGACCCCAGCCGAGCGATCGTCTGGATCAATTGAAACTCGCCGTCCGGTCGCCGCGCGGACCACAATCGAGCCGGTCGAGCCGACGTTCCAAAAACCTGCTGCTCCGAGAAACGGACTGGCACCGGAGCCGTGATCGCGAGATCGCTTTCCACCAGCATCGAACCATCTGGCAGCGCGTGCGCCCAGACCGAGAGCATGTGGTCTCCCGTTAGTTCGTCTGGCAGTCGCACCCATTCATCCTCGCGAGCCAAGACAGACGCTTCCCAAACGATGCTCCAATTCGCTTCGCCCGGCCGCCGTTGCACAACCACGAGCCGCACGGCCATTCCCGGTTCAGTTGATGCGTCGTTCGACTCATTAGTCTGCAAATGCACGCGCCCGTTGACCTCGCTCAGCCAGCGCCAGTGTCCGTCGAACATCCGATCGAGTTCGACAAACAACGATTGTCGCGCGGCGAGATCGCTCGCCGGCAGCGATTCATTCGCGAGGTCAACTGGGAGCGATGCGTCATTTCGCCGAACGCTGGAGAACAAAACAACTGCCGCCAGCAACGAAGCGGCGACAGAAACCACAGCGGCCCAACCAGCCGAAGGACGTTCTGGCAACGGTGTTCGGGGCGCGACTGGCAATTGAGCGGCGATCCGTGTGCGCAGTTGATCTAACTCCACTGCACTCGGTTCGCGCCGCAAAGACCAGTCCTTCAATAGTCGATCGAGTTCGTTCATGGCATCCTCCAGGCTTACGTATTCAAATATCCGGACAGCCGTTGTTCCAATATCCGTCGGGCTTTGTGGATTCGCCAATACATCGTCGCCACTGTGCAGCCTTCGAGTTCCGCAGCGTCCTCCGGGCTGAGTTGTTGCAATCCCGTCAGCACGATTGCCGCACGCAGTTTCGGAGTCAATTCGGACAATGCGGATTGAATCTGTCCATCTAATTCGCGGTACAGCACAGCCGCATCCGGTCGATTTCCGAACTCAACCGGATCGGCCTCGTGAAGACTCAGCGGCCGCCGTTCGCGGCGAGCCACTTCGTCTCTGACGACATTCCAAGCGATCCGAGTCAGCCAAGTCGAAAACCTCGCCTCCGCCCGAAAGCCGTTCAATCCTCGCCAAGCCCGTAAAAAAGTCTCTTGAGCCAAGTCATCTGCGACGGTGTGATCGAGCACCATCGGAAAAATCACCGCTCGCACGCGTCGCAGATGTCTCCGAACCAATTCACTGGCCGAGTTCTCGCATCCCACCTCCCGGAACCGCGTCACCAAAACTTCATCCGATAATTCGTTGGCGTCCGTTCGCCGAGGCGTTTCAGCGGTGAGAAATGTCGAAGCCATCAAACCACAGTAGTTCGAGTGTGCCAAAAAGTTGAGACGCCAGCAAAGTCATTGGACTGACGCCAATTCAAAATCTTTGCCGAGTTTTTCCAATTTCGACAAGTATCGACCGGCTTGCCAGTCGCCTTCGCAGACGGGAAGTCTCTTCCGGTCATGGAAACGATCGTAGCCGATCGCGAGAAAACGTCGCACTTCAGCGAAATTCGCGAACAGCTTTGGCAGGCGGACGCGAATGATGCGGTTGCCGGCGCCGGCAATTGACGGAAACAAAATCAGTCGTTGTCGAGAATTGTTCCGATCGCCTTCGAATTAGCGAACAGGGCGTTGAGCGCACCGCTGAGATTGAGCGAGAACGTCTTCTTAAGTTCGGCGATGGCATCTCCCAGGATCGACACGGTGATCGTCTTGGTGGTTTCGCCGACATTGAAGGTGAGGCTGCCGTTCACACTGGTGTAGTCGGTCGCATTGGCCGTCCCGTCGGTCGTGGCGTAATTCACCGTCACCGGCAGACCACTGGCTGCAGAGAGTGTGACTGTGAAAACCAAATCAACCGTGCCGTTATTCCCCTCGGTGATCGTCGGGTTGTTGATCGACAACTTGGGGGTTGCATCGTTGTCGGCAATCGTTCCCACTGCTTGGCTGACGGCCAACGTCGCATTTGTGGAACCGGTCAAATTGATGAGGAAGGTCTCATTCAGTTCATGCAGCGCATCACCAGCAACCAGCACGGTGATCGTCTTGCTTTTCTGACCGGGGGCGAATGACAGCGTACCACTCACGGAAGTGTAGTCGGTGGTGGCTGTGGCCGTGTCGTCGGCTGTCGTGTAATCGACCGTCACCGGCAGACTGCTGGCCGCCGAGAGACTTACCGTGAAGTTCGCTTTGACCGCTTTGCCAGTTCCTTCTTTCACCGTCAAGTTTTTGATCGACAGCGTCGGAGCCGCATCGTCGTCGGTGATCGTACACTGACCTTGACCGTCGACAATCGTCGCATTGTTGGCAGCGGTCAAATTGAGGAAGAAGAATTCTTCATCCAACTCATCGATCTTGTCACTCTTGATGGGGATGACGACGGTCTTGCTGGTCTGGCCAGGACCAAACAACAACTTGCCATGTTTGTAAAGGTAATCGAAGTCTTTGAACGCCGTGCCATTGGCTGTCGAGTAACTCACACCGACCGGCAGGCGACTGGGTTTCGAGAGGCTGATCGTGAATACGGCGTTGACGGTGGTTCCAGTCCCTTCCATCAAGGTCACGTCGCTGACGGACACCTTGGGTGGCAACTTGAGAATGCTGACCTGATAGTCCTCGACTTCGCCATCCGCCGCCGAACCTGTGGCGTCCAGCCCGCCGCCCGTGCTTAGGCGGAACCGCGCGAAGGGTGTGTCGTTGATGACATCGCTGGGCACGTTGAACGTCAGGTTATTTGTTCCCGCAATGACATTCTGCGACGCGAAGATCTGCTCGCTCGGATCGTCCCACGTCCCATCGCCATTGAAGTCAATCCACGCATCTAGCTTGCCCGCGCCACCGCTGACGACGACGCTCACGGTCGCTCCCAACTGGGCAACCTCAAGCGTCCCGAAAGCCACACCGTCTTCGTCATTCGGCGAGCCGGTCGTGTCGTCGCCCGAGGCGTCGATCGAATGCAGCCCATCGGAGTCTTCGTCACGGTTGCCGCCAAGTCGCGGACCGACCGCGAGGTGACGCGCACCATCCTCGGCTTCCGTTGTCGGATATCCCGTGGGTGCATCGCCAAAGTCAAACGCCGTGATCCGGAGATTTCTGGAAAACTCGGATGTGTTGCCGGCGGCATCCGTGGCTGTCGCGGTCAACAGCGAGCCCACCGCAGCAACTCCGGGAAGGCTGACATCGAAGCTGGCATTCCCCGAACCGTCGGTCATCGCGGTGGTGGTGCCCAGGTACTGCGCCCCTTCACCGAACCCTGAGGCGTCCGCGACGGGACTGGCGAAGAACTCCAACACGAATGCGGAGTTGGCCGTGCTGTTGATCGTGCCCGCGATCTGAGTGCTGGTGGTGAACCGCGTTCCCGAAGTGAGGACTGGGAAATTTTGCTGAAGGTTAGTTCCGCCATCCGCGTCTCCGAGATCGTTCGGAGTGACTCCGTTCCCATTGATGTCGATACCGAGTCCCCTGTTCGAGTGAATTGAGTTCTGTGTGATTCGCACGCGTTGTGCGTTTCCCAGTGTAACTCCAATGCCGCGGTTCGCGGAAATCACGTTGCCCTCAATGAGAACGTCGGTGCCGGTGATGCCGATGCCGTGGGCAGCATTTCCCATGGCGACCGTGCCGGTAATGTCCGTGCCAATGTGATTTCCTTGAATGGTGATGTTGGTACCGCTAATGACAATTCCATAGACAGCATTGGCCGAGATGACGTTTCCCTCGCCGGGGGCAGTCCCACCAATCAAGACATTGGTGGCGTTGGAAAAGCCGATGCCGTCGCTGGAATTACCGATGGCGACCGTGCCAGTGCTGTCGGTGCCGATCAAGTTGCTTTGAACGATCAGGCCCGTGACTCCCACATCGCCGATACCGCGCGCAAAATTCCCCGAATTCCCGGAGATGACGTTGCCCGCTCCGGGTGCTCCGATGCGGATATTCGTTCCACCGCCGTCTAGTCGAATGGCGTGCGAATCGCGTCCCGCAGAACCATTGGGCACCGCCGCATTGCCGGCCGCGTTGAGCCCGATGTAGTTGCTGTTGATGGTGAGATCACGAACGGACGGATCAACACGAATGCCGTTGCCCAGGTTGCCAGAGATCACATTGCGCGACGCGGGTGAATTGCCTCCGATGAGAATGTTCGTGGCGGACGAAATCGAGACGCCCTCGTTATTGCCTTGCCGCAAACTTCCTGTGGCGTCAGTCCCCAGGTAATTCAAGGCAATCACGGCTTGGTCGGCTCCGACAACGCGAATGCCAGCCCCAAGAAAGCGATTGATCACGAGCCCTTGAACGATGACGTTGTCAGAAACGATCGCCAGCCCATTGCCTCCCGAAAGCAGTTCGCCATCCAATTCGATCTCCGGCCCGTTGGGATTGGTGTTTCCCGTGAACGTCTCTTGCGTCGTGGCATCCAATGTGACGGCTTGTCCGTTGACGTTGTTGATGGACGGTAAAGCCGATTGGGGCAAAATGCGGAAGACGTCCGCCGCCGCATCGGCTCCCGTGACACTCAACGCGTTGTCGATATCCACAAGACCCGCATCGGTGGCGGGAATCGCGAACTCAATTCGCGCCGCGTCCACCGATTGATTCGCATCCGTCATCGCCTGTCGCAGTGATCCGACTCCGGTGTTCAACGTGTTTGTGACCATGAACACGGTCAACAGCGTTCGAGGTTCCAACGATTCCAAGCCCCGACTCGTGCGACGAGCGACTTGGCGACGAACGCTTCTTGGAGTTTTCGACAGAGCGATTCGCTTCCAGCCTTCAAACAGTCGAGTCGGAAGCATGGTTGAGTTTCCTTGTTGAATGGTTGCGGTCGAATCAAAAAGAGTGGTGTGTTCAAACGCGACGTTCTAGCCATCAGTCGTTGTCCAGAATCGTTCCGATTCCCTTAGAGTTGGCAAACAGAGCATTAAGCGCGCCGCTGAGATTGAGCGAGAACGTCTTCTTGAGTTCGGCGATGGCATCGCCCAGGATCGACACGGTGATCGTCTTGGTGGTTTCGCCGGCATTGAAGGTCAGGCTGCCGTTCACGCTGGTGTAGTCGGTCGCGTTGGCCGTCCCGTCGGTCGTGGCGTAATTCACCGTCACCGGCAGACCACTCGCTGCGGATAGAGTGACTGTGAAAACCAAATCAACCGTGCCGTTATTCCCCTCGGTCAGAAAAGCAAGACGATCACCGTGCTGGTTGCTGGTGATGCGCTGCATGAGTTGAATGAGAACTTCCTCATCAATTTGACCGGTTCCACAAATGCGACGTTTGCCGTCAGCCAAGCGGTGGGAACGATTACCGACAACGATGCAATCCCCAAGCTGTCGATCAACAACCCGACGATCACCGAGGGGAA
>JANMIF010000523.1:0-10719 GCA_031375695.1 Planctomyces sp. | reverse complement strand
TCCCCAAAGAATAATGACCTCCGATCACTGACACTTGGCTGACCTTGGATTACTGACAGTCCCGCGTTCGCCACGCCGGGACTGACCTCCGATTACTGACACTTGGCCTATCATACGGAAGGAATCGACGGAGCGACGACCGAATGCTCTTGTGCTCACCGGCAGTGGCATGGCGTGCCATGATGAGAAAGACGACCAATGACGACTTGGCGATGTGCTTTGGAATTGGATGCAGAACGAAATGTCGTTACAGGCAGCACCGCCGAGTTGGCAGACGCCATCGGGCGCGCGGCCGACCTGCGGATCTACACCGAGTTCCTGCATAACGAACACATCGACGTCGACTCGCCCAGCGCCGAGCGCATCCGCGAGGTCGCCGAGTTCGGCGTCACATACTGCGTCGATCGAACGTGGGTTGCGGGAATCATGATTCTGCGACAGCCGATCGAATTGCCGGTTGGATTTGGTCCTCGGTCTTCGATGTCATTCTTTTTGTACAACCAGGATGGCACGCAGGCGATCGCACGACCGTATCTCGACGGCGGCCCGGTCGAGGGGACGTTCGGACCCGCGCCGACAGAGTCGCCGCCCAACATGCCCAAGTACCATGTGCTCGATTCTTGGGATGCGGGGACGAACGCTCCGAGTCAGAACTTTGTTTATGACTTCGACCGGTTTCGCTACTGCGTCAACGACTCGTGGCGCGAAGTGTTGAGCCACTCGGCGGACGGCGAGGTGACGTCCGGCTCGCTCGACGAACTCGTCGAGGCGTTCTCGTCGGGCTGCGCGATCAAGCTCGGAGTCGGCAACCTCTGCGCTGACCTTGGCGACGACACGATCAGAGTTCCAGACCACGAGGTCTTCGTGCAAGGCGGCTCGGCGTATTACTACACGGACCAGAAGCTGTTCATCATCGGTTCGCATCCGCTCGTGCGAGTCCGGCCGAGCGTGCCGATGCGCTACGCGAGCCGCAACTGGGACTTCGGCTGGTTGATGCTGCGGAGCGATGGGCGCGTCGTCTATCGCCGCTGCGATCCGTATTCGCTCAAGTTCTCCGACCACGTTTCGCAGCACGCGATTCGCTGGTTCGTGCGCTAGGTCAGCGGGACAGTGGGGTCGGCATCCAAGTCGGGCTGCGGGGCATGCGGATAGTCAACCGGCTTGTATCGAATCGCCAGTTCGGGAGTCGTCAGCTTGACCTGTTGCTGAGCGTGTGACGTCAGCGCTCGATCCAGAATGCCGCTGCTCAGCAACGTGCGTTCGACGGGATAACTCGGCTGGCCCGTGTGAATCATCCGCTCGATCCCCTTCAGCAGGTAGGCGAAGTGCGGATGCCGAGGTTCCGTTCGCTCTTCAAATCGAGTCGCCCACGGTCGCTCCTCTCCTTTGAGTTTCAACGCTGCGGACGTGCCGCCGGCAATCCCCGGCAACATGAAGACGGCACCGAGCAGGCCATCGTGATATTGAAACAGGAACAGGGCGGACTCCTTGCTTCCGCGAATTTGATCCGGCTGATCGCAGACCCGCGCGAGTGCGGCATCGAATGTCTCTTTCGAGATCGTGCCGTCGTCCAACGGTTTCCACATCGCGTCCCCTTGCAGGCATTGCACCCACTTCACACCGGTCTCGGCACCGCGACGCCGTTCGACCAGACACTGGTAGCTGTCGAGCGCGTGAGCTCCGTAGATATCCAGGTGCGAATAGCCGATGCCGACCGCCGCTTCGATCTCGCAATTCAGAGGCACGGTCAAATCGGGATCACGATAGGTGACGGCCAGCGACGAGCCCGCCATGAACGGGACTTTCATCTCCGTCGCCCGATCGTACATCCACTTCGCGTCGGCCCATTGCGGCCCCAAATGTTTGTCGTTGAAGACCGGCACGACGCGGCCAAACTTCTTGAACGTGTCCGTGATCGCCTCAAAGAAACGGCGGCGCGGATACAAGATCTGCTCCTGGTCATTCGACGGATAGTTGCCGTGCTCGCCGATGCTGATGACACCGTCAACCGGAATGCGAGTGCCGCCGACGGTTACGGCCTGTTCAATCGTGTCGAAGATCGGCACGTCGCACTTCTTCGCGAGCGCGCGACCAATGTCCGTTCCGCTAACCTGTTCGATGTACATCGACGCGAGTTTCAGAGCCGGACCGGGTCCACCATCCTGCTTCCAGCCTTCGAGGATCTTGCCGATCAGCACATCGACGTGCGACCCTTTGAAATAAGTCGTCACGACGGCGGCCACCGACTTCGGCTTGATGGGCTTGGCCAAATCATCCGCGAGCGCACGTTTCGTCAATCCGGCTCCAAGGGTCGCGGCCACAGCGGCCATCAAGTCGCGGCGAGTGATGTCAGCAGGCTTGCTCATGTGCTTCTCGCGGGCGACGCTCAACGGGAGGATACTTACGCGGTTCACTTCACGAGCCGGTTCGGCTTCGACCATTGGACTCGTCCCAGCCAGGTTGTGCCGTCGGCACCTTTGGCGTGTGGGGTGCCGGTGAGAATGTACTCGGAATCGGTGACCCAGGATTCGTCCGGCGTAATCTCCGTCGCACCGAAGTTGCCGAGCATCACGCCTCGTTCCGGCAAGAGGGCCTTCTCGGTCTTGCGGAGCACTTGGAGTTTTTCGGGATCGACCTGGGCCACGAAGATCGGGGCTCGATTGCGTGCGATGTGGTCGTTGTTCGCGCCGCGCCTGGTGTAGGTCAGAAACAGGCCCTCGCTGTGGACGAGCCAATGGGCCTGCGTGTTGTAGCTGCCGAGATCCTGGCCGTCGTCGAAGGTCCATTTCTTAACCGGCTCGAAGTGCAGCCCATCAGTGCTGGTGGTGACGAACGCAGCAGCATCGTTGCGCAGCGTCAGGAAATACTTTTCGCGAAATCGGACTAGCGATGGCTCGGCGAAGCCGCGACCGCCGGGTGTGGCCAGTTCGCTGCCGTGCTCCAGGAGCTTCAATTCCTGCCCGTCGAACGAGCAGTGCAGCACGGTCACGATGTAATCGCTGCCGGTCGAGCCTTTGAAGTAGATCGGCAGCAACAACGTGCCGTCCTCCTTCACCCGCCACTGCGCGCAACCCGGAGCGACCAGAAAGAACTTCCCATCCGTCTCGGGCATCGCCAGCATCTTCCACTTGGTCCACTGTTGCGACTTGGGATCATACGTAGCGTAAGCGCATTCGTGAGAACGAGGCTTGTCGAGAAGCTGTGCCCCCTTCTGGCTGTAGCGGAGTTTGGTTCCGATGGCGATGAGCTTCCCACTCCGGGAATGCCAGCCGGGAGTCACGTCACACACGGCGATCGTTTCGTCGTTCTCGCCCGTTTGCCAAGCCAACTCGGGGATCTCAGTCGGGCGAGTCCAGGTCTTGCCGAGGTCGTCGGTTCGCAGAAAGTAGAGTCCCGAATAATGGTCATCGGCGGACAGATGCTTTTGAATGGTCATCACGACCGCCGGCCTTCCCTCTTTTCCGAATCCGGGCAGCGGAGCAATCCGCGGATGAAACCAGCAGAACGCCGGAGTCAGTTCCTTGAACACCGGCTCCGCTTTCACGTCGAAAGGAAGCACCGGAGGTTCAGCGCCACCGGCGATTTCCCAACTGCCCAGCCAGGCGACAGCAACGACGGTCAGCAGTGCGAGCAGTCCGCTCGGGCGATTGCGAGAAGCTTTTAACATGTCAGTTCCTCATTGAATCGTGGGATCACAGTCGTCAGTTTAGCTGAGCCGTCTGCCGCCAAGGAGCGAAGCGTTATATTGAGGCCCTCGTTTTCACCTCCGTCGAGAGTCTGCACCATGTTCCGAAGATTGTTTCTGCTGGGATTGCTCGCCAGCCTCGCCGCTTGGTACGCGGTCTTCACTGTTGATGCCGTCGCACAAGGGCCACTGGCTCAGCCGTGGCAGGGAGCGTATTCGGGAGCCAACTCGAATGGTCCGCAGGTGATTGGTCACTGGCGATTTGAAGCGGGTGAGGTCACGAAGGACTCTGGGCCGCGAGGGCTGGTCGGCAAGCTGGATGGAGTGGTCGCCGTCGAGGGGGGAAAATTCGGCGGCGGGATCGAGTCTTTTCCGGGTTGGCCGGTTGAGGACAAGCACCACGCGCTGGTCGTAACGAACCATCCGTCGCTCACACCGCTGGGAGCGTTCACCGCCGAGATGTGGCTGCAAGCGAAGTCGGAGTTGGCGAAGGCCAGCCTCGCGTATTTGCTCGATAAGAAATACGCGTCGCACGCTGACTATCAGTGGTTACTGGGAGTGCCGGAGAAGTCGGGAGCGCGGCGAGTCATCGTGAACCTCGGCTTCGGGAACGACTCGGAGAGCTTCGCGACGGACCCGATCGAGTTCGCGCCCGGCAAGTGGCATCACCTCGCCTTCACCTACGACGGAGCCGGTGTCGTGCGGTTCTTTCGCGATGGTTCGACGATCGGGACGGTCACTCGGCAAGGACGACGCGCGGTGGCCGCCGGGTCGCACGGGCTGAGCATCGGCGATCGCATTGGCAGCAACTACGGCGGCTTCCCCGGCTACATTGATGAAGTGCGACTCTGCAACGGTGCCCTCGAATTCAGCCCGGCGTCGATCGGGATGTCCGCTGAGCGGTTGACGTGGATTCGTCACGAGAAATCGCCAGCGGTCAGCATCACAGTCAGGAACCTGCAAGCCGCTCCGCTCAAGAATGCGACGCTCTCGTTGTCGGGGACTGCGCATCCAATCGACTTGATCGAGGTGCCGAACCTCGAACCGGGAGAGAGTCATGTCTTCACCAAGCCATTCGACACTTCGCTTCGGCCTGACGACTACGAATTCCGGGCGCGGCTGACGGTCCCTGGTGATCCGCCGATTCAGCGCGACGAATCGTTGTCGCTCAAACTGGTCGCGCGACCGTTGCCGCAGCGGATGCCGGTCATGATGTGGGGCATCGGCAGCCCGACCGAGTTCGCTCGCGAGTTGCCACGTTTGCAGCAACTGGGATTCAACCAGTGCCTGGGCTTCGGAGCGGACTACGACGCCATCTGGAAAGCGGGCAAGCCCGTCCCGGCCAATTCTCCGGAAGCGATCGTCGCGACGAATCGGATGCTCGATGCGGCTCTCGCGAACGACTTCGGAATCGCGGCCACGTTGTATGCGGGTTACTTCCTGAAGCAACGCCCCGATCTGTCGCGAGTCGATCGCGAGGGCAAGCCCTACGCTCGGCATGACTGCAATGCGGCGCTGCCGGGCCTGGTTGAGTTCTCCGAAAACGTCGGTGCCAGCGCGGCTCAAACCTACGGAAAGCATCCGGCGTTCGTCGCGGCGCTCGTCAACAGCGAGGTGCGTGACGATTCCGAAGTCAGCTTCTCGGCCTTCGATCGCGAGCACTATCGCAAGTTCGCGGGCCGCGACATCCCCGCTGACGTCATCACGAAGTCAGGAGTGCTGTGGAAGTCGATCAAGGATTTTCCGGCCGACCGCGTGATTCCCGACGATCATCCGCTGTTGCAGTTCTATCGCTGGTTCTGGACCGTCGGCGACGGCTGGAATGGCTTGCACACGACGTTGCATCGCGGGCTGAAATCGACCGGTCGCGACGACATCTGGACGTGGTACGACCCGACCATTCGCGTGCCGAGCATTGGCGGAAGCGGCGGCACCGTCGATGTGCTCAGCCAGTGGACTTACACCGAGCCGAGTCCGCTGCGCGTCGGATACTTCGCCGATGAAGTGTTCGCGATGGCAGCCGCCTCACCGCAGCCGCAGCGAGTCATGAAAATGACGCAGCTCTTCTGGTATCGCTCAACGAGCGCCCCGAAGAGCACCGGCTCAAACTACATCGCATCCCCGTTCGACGATCATGATCCCGACGCGGCGTACATCTCGATTGCCCCGATGCACCTGCGCGGCTCGTTCTGGTCGAAGCTGTCGCGGCCCGTCAGCGGCTTGATGTATCACGGCTGGTCGTCACTGGTCCCGACCGACGGAACGCACGCCTACAAATACACACAACCCGACTTGCAAACCGAATTCCGCCGCCTGCATCGCGATGTCCTGGAACCGCTCGGCCCGACGCTGCTGCAAGTCCCCGACCGGCCAAGCGACGTGGCGTATCTCAACAGCTTCACATCGCAGATGTTCGCGCGCCGCGGCAGCTACGGTTACTCGCACGACGAGGCGTACCTCACGCTGCTGCACGCTCAATTGCAGCCCGAAGTGATCTTTGAAGAGACGCTGCTGAAACGGGGACTCGACCGCTTCAAGGTGCTGGTGCTGGTTGATTGCGACGTACTGACAACGTCGGTCGCCGCTCGCATTGTCGAATTTCAAAAGCGAGGCGGCATCGTCATCGGCGATCCGAATCTCGCCCCCGCGATCAAGCCGGACATCGTCCTGCCGCGATTCACGCGCACCAAGAAAACCGCCGAAGACAAAGCGACGATCCTCGCCAACGCTGCGAAGCTGCGGTCGGCTCTCGATGCTCGATATCAACGCTTCGCCGAATGTTCCAATCCGGAGATCGTGACCCGCGTGCGTGCGAGCGGCACGAGCGACTACGTCTTCGTCGTCAACGATCACCGCGAGTTCGGCACCTACGTCGGCCAGCACGGCCTCGTCATGGAAAACGGCCTTCCGAGCGAAGGGCAACTCACCATCCGTCGCAACTCCGGCCACGTCTACGACCTGCTCACCAGTCGGAAAGTTGACTCCACAATTCGCGGGGACGCTTTGGCCTGGCCCGTGCAACTCGGCCCCTGCGAAGGGGGAGTCTTCCTGGTGACTCCGCGACCGATCGAGCAACTCAACATCGCCGTTCCCGAATCCACTCAACGCGGCGAGACCATCGACGTCGACATTGCCATCGCCGAATCGTCCGGCACCCCCGTCCCTGCCGTGATCCCGCTCCGAGTCGACATCACCGACCCCGCCGGCCGCCCCGCCGAATGGAGCGGATTCTACGGAGCCACAAACGGCACACTGAAACTAAACCTCGACATCGCCGACAACGACGCCCCCGGCGTCTGGCAGATCCGAGTCCGCGAACTCGCATCCGGCCTGAGCGCCTCGGGCTATGTGCGGGTGAAAGACGGCGGAAAGTAACAGGCTAGGAATCTAGCGAGAATGGGCATCAACTTGTGACACTGTGATGAGCAATCGACGATGAGCAATCGACGGGTAATGGGAACTCAATCTTTCAATCCGGACACGAAAACGGAGAGACCCATGCGAAGAATCTGGTCCTTGTTCCTGGCGGTTTTCCTGAGCGGTGTCGGCGTCGTGTACGGTGTCGAGCCGTTGGTCGAACCTGCGAGCGTACGGAAGGTGTACGACGATGGACGACACAACGCGTTTACGGCCTTGGTCCGCTGGAAGGACACGTATTGGCTGTCGTTTCGCAACGCCAACTCGCACGCCTACGGCGAGGCCGATCTGATCGTGCTGCGTTCGGCCGACGGTCAGACATGGAGCGAGGCTCATCGCGTCAATGCGCTGCCCGACGACCGCGACCCGCAGTTCCTGGCCACCGATAAGCGGTTGTTTCTCTACGACATGGCATTGAAAGGGCCTGATCTGACGACCTTCGTGACCTGGACCGAGGACGGTGCGAACTGGAGCAAACCGCAGCCGGTTTACGAGCCGCGATTCGGACTCTGGAAGCCGTGCATCCACGGCGGCAGGTTTCTGGCGTCCGCGCATCGCAAGGCGGAGGGGAAGGACGCCGCCAAGATTCGTGAGTCGCACCTGATCACGTCGACCGACGGATTGAAGTGGGAAAAGATCTCGCTGGTCAGCGGCGGCAACTACGAAAGCGAGACCACGATCTTTCCGGGCCCTGGCGACAAGATCACGGCGTTTCTGCGGATCAAGTACAGTGTGCCCGGTTTCATTCTGGAAGCTTCGCCCCCGTACCAGGAGTGGGCTCGTCGCCCGGCCGGCATTCATCTCTCAGGCCACTCGGTGCATACGTTTCGCGGCACGACCTATCTGTTGTCGCGCACGATGAACGACCAGGGGCGCGACACCGGCACGATGATCTACACCTATGCCGACGGCAAGCCGACTCCGTACTGCAAGCTGCCCAGCGGAGGCGATTGCTCATACGCCGAAGCGGTCGAAGTCGGCGACGAGATGCTCGTCAGCTACTACTCGTCGCACGAGGGCCGGACGAACGTGTATCTGGCCCGCGTCCCGTTGAAACTTAATTAGTCAACTTCTTCTGTTCTCGTGGACATCAGGAACTTTGTCATGGCCGCACCCAAACTCGGCAAGGCGCTCAAGGAAAAGATGCAGCGCGGGCAAACCGTTTATGGCACTTTCTTCCAATACACGGTCAATCCCGCCATCGTGGATGTCTTGCCGGACGATGCGCTCGACTTCGTGATTGTCACGGCCGAGCACAACGCGCTCGACTTGGCAGAGTTTCTTCCCGTTCGGTACGCATTGGCGGCCAAGGGGATCGCGTGTCTGGCGCGGACTCACAGCCGTGAACCGGACGATGTGTCGAAGGTGTGCGATTCGTTCGACGGTGTGGTCGTGCCTTACGTCGAGGATGTGGAACACGCTCGACGCCTCGCGGCGGCGGCAGTCTATCGCCCCTTGAAAGGACAGGCTCTGGAGCGCGTCTTGGCCGAAGGAAAATGGCCCAGCGAGAAGACTCGGAAATACGCCATCGAGGAACGCTGCGCGAATACGGTCTTCGTCCCGATGATCGAATCGGTCCTGGCGGTCGAGAACCTCGAAAAGATCTGCTCGATCCCCGGCGTGAACGCGGTGTTTGTCGGACCCAACGATCTGACCACCAACATGGGCATCCCCAACGAGTACGACCACCCGGACCTCGTCGCGATGATCCAGCGGATCATCGACGTCGCCAATCGCTCGCATGTGGCCGCCGGAAGCTGGTTCGGCAAACGCGAGCAAATGGAACGCACGATCAAACAAGGCTCGCGATTCGTGGTCTACTCCAACGACGGCGCCCTGCTCCGAGAATCACTGGAGCAGTCCTTCACGCAACTCCGCAAACGCTGACACATCTGGAACAGGGCAAGTTCACGGGGACGCCACTTCGCTCGCAGTTTGGACAGGAAGGCCAGATGGATTCAATGAGCAAATCCTTCAGGACAAACTCGCCACTATGAGGCAATGAATGGCCGCTTTACTGTGATCAGTTTCTGATTGGCTCCCTACCATCAATCACTGTGCCGTCTTCCCGTTTGTGCAGTGCAATCATGCTCGCGGCGGCGTCGGTGACAACTTCGAATCCGAACACACGTAATGTGTTCTGGAGTCCTAAGAAATGCTCTTCGATTCGGGCGCTGCCGCGTACCTCATGGGTCTCAGAGAAGAGAAGGGAGCCCAGTATCTCGTCAGCGACACACTCAAACCGGTTTTCGGTGACAATCCACTCAACTGCACGAATTCGCAAATACAACGTTAAGGGTAGGCCGCGTTTTCTTGGCTTCGAGAAGGTGAGATAGAGACCAGGATATGGCACAAAAGGCAGCACAATGCCTGCTTCGGCCCTCAGTAGCTTATGCTCCTTGTACTTTGTTCGAGGTCGAATTGGTCCGGCGGCCTGCACCATGATATTCACACTGAAATTTGATGGATTGGAAGCGGTGGACATTGAATGTTCCCTTCAGAGTTGAGAACCAACTTGGCGTCATTCAAAACTGTTTGCCGCCAAGCTGTAGATGTTCGAATCCCTTCCGGCTCAAGGCCACTTCGAACGATGTGACCGACGCAAACTTGTGCAGACGGATGAAAGGATCGTAAGGTCGTCGATCAATTTCTCGATGGTGAAGGGCATGCACTCCCCGCATTCTCCGAAGCCTTGTTGCTAAGACACGGCCACGTCATCCGGAACGACACACCTGGCCATTGTCACTGGGGGCACCACCATACACTCCCAGATCGGGGTTCCACCGTCGAACGGCTTTCCTTCCCAGTAGGCCCTCAGGTTAGTCTCGGTGCAACGCTCGGGCGTCAGCAGCCGCATGTCGCCGCGGTGATAGATGCTCTCGCCTTCCGCCTCCCAGATCGCCCCCGTGATCCCTGTCTCTGCCTTCGTCGCCTGCCTGAAGGCAATCGCTTCTTCAAGCGTGGCGACCCCGAAAAACGCCTGGTAACGCGAGCGGATGCGGGGGAAGTATTTCCGCCGGACTAGCTCGCACTGCCACTCGACGTTCAATTTCGGTTCCGGCACTTCTCCGAACGGTTGTTCGGGCGTCATATGCCGGTATCCGAATACGGACAGTCCGGCCGGGAAAGCCTGCCTCCACTCCTCATAGCTCGCCGCGTGCTCCGACCGGGCGGCGACTTTGATCGGCAGCAGGCTGAAGACGTGCCCCGGCAGGCAGTCCTTGCAGCCGTGGTTCAAGTGGTAGATTGTGATCATCGGTCGATCCTTACTTGTCTGAAACCCCTACATTTTCAGAGTCTTTCGTGGCTCACGCCGATTGCAAAGTTCACGCGGATTTCTCACGGATTAGGGTATCCTCCGCAGCAATCTGCGTTGGTCCGACACACCGACGTACCTCTGGCGTTGCTGCCTCGATTGGGGATGGATTGATGGGAAGAATGGGATTTATGACTTTCGTGATTTCCATTCCCCCCATTAGGCCCAATACCGTTCAATTCGTCTTAACAAAATCGCAGCCTCCTGCGACTGTGTGGATGTAACAAGTCCCACGTAGCAAGGAGGCTGCGATGAGTTTTTTTGAGTCAGGATGCCGACGTTGCAGTGCGCTGGTCCACGG
>JANMIF010000494.1:0-26799 GCA_031375695.1 Planctomyces sp. | reverse complement strand
TCCATTCGGCGTGACGAGGTCGACGCGGCCATCACCGTTGACATCGATCACCTGCACCGTCAGTGGAAAGGCACCGATGGTGAAGCGGCGCGAATCCTCAAACGTCCCATCTCCTCGGCCCAGCAGAACCGATACATCGTTTGAATATCTATTCGCCGCGACGAGGTCGACGAGGCCATCGGCGTTGACATCGATCACCTGTACCGTCTCTGGCGAGTCTCCGACGGCGAAGCGGTGCGGACCGTCAAACGTCCCATCGCCTCGGCCCAACAGAACCGATACGTCATCGTCATTCGACGTGACGAGGTCGACGCGGCCATCGCCGTTGACATCAATCACCTGCACTGTCAGTGAAAAGGCTCCGACGTTGAAGCGGCGCGGGGCCTTAAACCTTCCATCGCCTCGGCCCAATAAAACTGATACATCGTTTGAACCTCCATTCGGCGTGACGAGGTCGACGCGGCCATCACCGTTGACATCGATCACCTGCACCGCCCGTGGAGAGCCTCCGGCAGCGAAGCGGCGCGGATCCTCAAACGTCCCATCTCCTCGGCCCAACAGAACCGATACACCGCGTGAACGGTAGTCATCCGGCGTGACAAGGTCGACCCGGCCATCGCCGTTGACATCGATCACCAGCACCTCGCTTCCGACGGCGACGCGGCGCTGATCTTCAAACGTTCCATCTCCTCGGCCCAGCAGAACCGATACATCGTTTGAGTAGTAATTCGACGTGACAAGGTCGACGTGGCCATCGGCGTTGACATCGATCACCTGCACCATCGATGGATGGCGTCCGACGCCGAAGCGGCGCTGATCCTCAAACGTCCCATCTCCTCGGCCCAGTAGAACCGATACATCGTCTGAATCTCCATTCGGCGTGACGAGGTCGACACGACCATCGCCGTTGACATCGATCACCCGCACCGTCAGTGGAGAGCCTCCGACGGCGAAGCGGCGCTGATTCTCAAAAGTCCCATCGCCTCGGCCCAGCAGAACCGATATATCGTTTGACTCTCTATTCGGCGTGACGAGGTCGACACGGCCATCTCCGTTGACATCGATCACCTGGACCGTCTGTGGACCGTTGCCAACGGCGATCGGAAGACTCGGATTGGATGCGGGTACGAACTGAGTTTGTAATTGCGGTGCCGCGCTAGCCAACGTACTACTTTGCACCCACAGCAGATAGGAACCCGATTCGATGTACGCCGTGAGCGTCATCGGTTCCATACCGGGTACGTCCGGAAAGTCGCGTCCCACAAGCAGTCGCAAATCAGGAGTCAGCAAAGACACTTTTCCGTCAAAGCGACCTCCATCCGCTACCGACACGAAGATCGTCAGTGAACCCCGCCGTGTCGCCTTCAATGAATACATTCCGGCAGTCGATGTGGGCAGCACTTCAACATCCCGTTTGAATTGCAATGTGTAGCTCGTCGCCTCGTTGCTTTTCACAACTGGCACCGTTAGGGGGTCGTATTGCTGGTTCGACAATTGGGAGACGCCGACGAAATAACGGCCCTCTGTCGGAGGAGCAAAGCCGACTTGGGAACCGAGGGAACGTGAAATTTCGGCACCGTCCGCGCTGAAAACACGAAGTCCCAAATCCAGAGGAAGTCCCTTATCCAGAGCACTGACCGTTGCGGTGAGAGATTCCCCCACACCAAGATCGACCGCGAAAAAGTCGACGTCGTCGGGACCATTCAGGAAGTTCGATATCGAAACCGGCGAAAGCAGTTGCGGTAGGTCAACCAACTGCGCCGTGGCAATGGTATTTCCGACTGCATCATCGGTCACAACCTGTAATCGATAACGGCCCGCGGTTGACCCGGGCGCAGAAGAAAAGACGTTCGGATCGTACGTTTCATTCCCAACGCTTGAGACCCCGACGAAGTAGTAGCCCGCAGTCGTCGTGGTGAAAGTCACCTGGGGTTCGTTCGCATAAGTATCAGTCATGCTCGCGACGATGGGATTTCCTCTGTCGTCCAACACACGCAGAAAGCCCCTGAGATCGCTGCCTGAGATAGATTCCAAGCGAGTCGTGACACTCAACTCTGCTGGTAGATACAAGCGAAACAGATCCACGTCCAATGGCGCGTCGATGACTCCGAGCGTTGTCACTCCAGTCACATTAGCCGCAGAGTACAGCGTGCCGCCAACGTCTGGGCCTCGAAGTAGCAGCGTGTAGCTTGTCGCGATCTCGGTTTGCTGTGGGTCGTTGTAGACGCCGAAGTAGTACCGGCCCGTAGTCGGAGCAACGAAGTCCAAGTAGGAAGAATCGTATTGGCTCAATGGGAAGCCGGTCACGTCGAAGACACGCAAAAGCAGATGGAAATCACTGAAATCACTGATGCTCGCGGTGACAGGATCTCCCTCGCCGAGGTCGACTGCGTACAAGTCGACATCGTCGCGGCCATTTAGAAAGCTCGATATCGAAAGCGTCAAATGCTCAACCAACCGTGCCTCGGCAAAGGTATCCCCCACTGCATCATCGGTCACAACCTGCAACTGATAACGCCCGGTGGCTGATCCAGCAGTCGAAGATACGACGGTGGGATCGTACGTCTCATTCCCAGCGCTAGAGACCCCGATGAAGTAGCGGCCCATGGTCGTCGAGGTGAAAGTCAACTGAGGTTCGTTTGCGTCCGCAACACTCACACTCGCGACGGGAATTCCTATCTCGTCGAACACACGCAGAAAGCCCCTCAGCGAACTGCCCGAGACAGATTCCAAGCGAACCGTGACACTCAAACCGGCTGGAAGATCCACGGCGAATAGATCGACGTCCGACGGAGCGGCGATGACTCCGAGCGTTGACACCTCCGTCACGGTCGCCGCTGTGTCTAGTTTGTCTCCAACGTCTGGGCGTCGGAGTTGCAGCGTGTAGTTTGTCGGCTCCTCGCTTTTCACAAAAGGTGCCGTCAGTGGATCATATTCCTGGTTCGACAAATTGGAGACGCCAAAGAAATAGCGGCCCTCAGTCGGAGCGACGAACTCCACATAGGAATCGGCGGAACGTGTCATTTCGGTGCCGTCCGCGTTGAAGACACGCAGAATCGGATCCAGAGGGAGATCGGAACCACCGATTGTTGCGGTGACAGGATCCCCCTCGCCGAGGTCGACTGCGTACAAGTCGACGTCGGCGGGACCATTCAGAAAGCTCGATATCGAAACCGGCAAAAGCGGCGGCAGGTCAACCAACTGCGCCGTGGCAATCGTATTCCCCACTGCGTCGTCGCTCACAACGACTATTTGCAACGAATAACCGCCCTCGGTTGAGCTTGGCGTGGAACGACCGGACACGGGATCGTAGGTCTCATTCCCAACTCCTGAGACCCCAATGAAGTAGCGGCCCGCAGTCGTCGCGGTGAAAGTTACCTGGGGTTCGTTCGCGTCCGAGACACTCTCAGTCGCGATGATAGGATTTCCGCTCTCGTCGAACACGCGCAGAAAGCCCCTGAGCAGACTGCCCGAAACAGATTCCAGGCGAGCGGAGAGACTCAGTTCGGCTGGTAGATCTACGGCGAACAGATCCACGTCCGATGGACTGTCGATGACTCCGAGTGTTGACAACACCCCAGCCACTGTACCCGCTGTGTCGAATGTGCCTCCAACATCTGGAAGAGTGTCGTCAAGCATGAGTGACCACGACAGGAGCGTTCCGGAACCTCTAAACCCTCCAAAGATCACCAGTGACCAGTCGCCTTGCGCATCTAGCCCATTGAAAACCGACAAATCGCCGATCGGTCGAAACGATCCCGTAAATGGGGCAGACGCATCAAGAATCGATTGGTCCGCTTGTTGGTCCAACTTGGTCTCAGTGAAGTTTTTACCATGAATCGGAAAGCCAAAGAGCCCCAATCCCATGCCGGGACCGTACAACGAAACGACCAGATCAGAGTCAAAAATGTGTTGTATGTTGAGTTGAAGATTGACGTCTTGCACGACGAAGTTTTCAGTGACGTGAATCGTCGAGACCGTTGTGCGCGAGATTTTCAGCGGCAGGTCGGTTGCCGAGTAAGAGAATGCCGTCAGTTGCGTTCGGTCTTCCAGACGCTCTGCTGTGGCGACTTGGCATCGGATTGATCGACGAACGAGGCGGCCTGGGCTTTTGATTCTGCGCAGGCGTCGTGTCAGTCGATTGAGCCATTGAGCAAGTCGCATCATTTGCCCTTCACGCGGCGGGCCGACAGTTTCCAGTGCTGGCCGGGGACTTACAAGCGTTTTCTCGAATTGCCGTGAGACGCGCGGCCGGTGAATTGCGGAATCTGCGGTTGTTGCCGATGCTGTCTCGTGCAGATCGGAGGCCGTTCCTGATACTGACACGCAAAACGGGTGAACCACCCGTCAAGAATTCTGCGGCGATTCTTGATAACGCGGGCTCGGCAACCGAGGTCGGGGTCAGGCACGCGACCTTCCAAACGTTGATGATTTCTACGACTCGGTCATAGAATGTCCGTGCGATGGCTGGCTTCTTTTCTAAGCTTTTGAAGGAGTTCAAAAAATGACTCAGATCGTCATTGACAAGAAAATGCGTGAGAAGTTGCTGCAATCGAACTTGGTGGAGTTCGTGGACGACTCCGGGATGGTGCTCGGCTCGTTCATTTCGTACCAGCAAAGTCCGTCCGATCCGAGTCTGATCCCGCCAATCTCCGCAGACGAGCGGAAGCGGCTGCACTCGGAGCCGGGAATCTACACGACTGAACAAGTCTTGGAACGATTGCGGAGCATGTAATGTTCACCGTCAAATGGACGCAATCGGCGAGCGATCAACTTGCGGACGCCTGGATGAAAGCCGATTCGCCCACGCGGGACGAGATCACGGAATACATGGAAAAGCTGGATCGCCACTTGCGAGCCAACGCAGATCGAATCGGTGAATCGCGCGAGCCGGGTGTCCGAATTTTGACCAACACGCCGCTTGGAATCGAATTTCAAGTGTCGGTCCCCGACCGCCTCGTGACCGTAGTTCGGGCTTGGGACATTCCATCGAGAAACTGAGTCAAAAAAGACTCGCCTGTTGAGCAGCATGTCGACCGAGGCCGGGGTCATTACCAGGGCTTACCAATGTTTCAGTTTGGGGAAGATGTTCGATTCCTGTAACCCGAAGCGTCAGCGAGGGTGAACGCTCCAAAACGCGATAAATTCCGAGTTCTTTGAAGCATTCGCCCTCGCTGACGCTTTGGGTTACATCGTGGTGTTTCCTGCCCAGTGCGAAACCTCCGTCAACGATCGCCAACTTGCGGCTCCGTCCCCTCACCGTGAATGAATCGAACTACGACGTCTCGATCACTCGCCTATTTGACGAGTTGAAGGCCGGGAATTCCCAAGCGGCGGACGAGTTGTGGGCCGTTTACTTTGAGCGTTTGGTCGCGGTGGCTCGGAAGCGAATGAGGCACGTTCCCAAACGTGCGGCGGACGAAGAGGACATTGCTTTGTCCGTCTTCAACTACTTGTGTACCGGCGCGGCTCGCGGAGCGTTTGCCGAGCATGTGCGGCGCGATGACTTGTGACATCTGCTGTTGAATCTGACCAACCGCAAGATGGTCAATTACATCCGGCATGAGACCAGCCAAAAACGGGGCGGCGGCAGCGTTCGCGGCGAGTCGGTGTTCCTCAACGCGGCCACTGGGTCGCTCGCTGGCGGCCTGGATCAAATTGTCGCGGACGAACCCAGCCCGGAAATGTTGGCCATCCTGGAGGAGCAACATCAGCGATTGCTGGAATTGCTCGCCGATGACACCCTGCGTGAGATCGCCATCGGGCGCATGCAGGGAGAAACGAACGAGGAGATCGCCGCCGGATTGAAACTGTCAGTGCGATCGGTCGAACGAAAACTCAACCTCATCCGCGAATCTTGGCAACGAGAACTCTACCAGAACTAACTCCGAACAGAGCTATCCATGACCATTGTCGCGCCAACCGCAAATGCCGCGGAGGGATTCCGGGATATCAGGCTACCCTGCGGTGCGACACCAACTCCTCAAATCGACGATAGTCGCGTAAGCCGGGTGAGTAATACAGGCGGCTGTTTCCCGGTGGCGGCTTGAGCGTGGTCAGGTTCCGAAAATCTCCCGCTTGCCGAGCGATCCAATTCACAAGCAGTTCGGCTCCGTGAAAGCTCGACTTGGCCAGCAGCGTTAGAAAGTTGTCGTGATCGGGATCGAAGTCGAAGCGAGCTTGGCCAAGTATTCCACCGGTGTCGATGCCGCGGTCCACGATGTGCAACGTCACGCCGATCTGCTCGAAGTCTTGATTCATTACGGCCCAGAATTGTCCGTGACTGCCACGATACAGCGGCGTGATTCCGGCATGTACGTTGACGAATCGCGGCGCGGCGGCGAGAACTTGATCGCGGATGATTTCCGTGCCGAGCACAACGACCAAATCGGGTTTCGTTTCCGTCAGCAAGGCGACAACGCTCGGATCGTTGATCGACCGGATCGTGTGCATCGTGCAGCTTGGCACAAACGAACGGGCGCTCGTGACGGCTCGATATTCCTCGACTTTCGAGGCCGCGCGGCGAAGCTTCAATCGCGAGTACACGCCGAGCAGCACGCGGTCGATGCCATAAAACCAGCCGAGCTTTTTGCTACGCCGCGCGATCTGTCGCAGTTTGGTCCAGCGACTCGGCTGTTGTTTCACGACTGCCAGCAGTTCGACTTCGCTCGCCAACCGGCTGAGGATGTATTGCGATCCGGCCGACGGCCCCATCAACACGACGACTCGCGCCGTAGGTTGGGACTCCGTCCCGACCCTGCCTCTCAAACTCAGCGTCGGCCCAGTCAGCATCACCCCAGTGCCGGTTGCGTCCCTGTTCGAGGTCATTGGCAATCTCCTCCATCGTCAGAATTTCAATCTTTCCGGCGTCGCGCAGTTCGGCGGCTGCTCGGCAAATCTGTTCAAACATCGGCAGCGTCAAGGACAGGTCAGGCAAGAAATTGTGCTCGTGCGTGTACAGGCTGAAGATCCCGCCAGTCTCCGCCGCGCGGTGCAAACCTTTGATTGCTTTGCGAACGATGCGGCTCGGCGAAACAAACCGCGATAGTCCGCTGCGACCCGGGAAAAACATGCTGTGCGGCAACTCCCACAACCCAGCGATACGTCGCGCTCGTAATACTTTCGGCGTGATCGCCAACAGTTCATCGGCCAGCCGCAATATTCGAATGCACTGCCGCACGATGCCGGAGGTTGCTCGCGTTGGATGCAGTGGTCCGAAGTAATACCACTCGTTGTTGACGCCGCGATAGTTCGTGTGCCCGCTCCGCTGCAAGACGTCGAGATGTCCGATCTGATTTCGAGGAAACACGACGCTGCGAACATCACGGCCCCAGCGACGACCGAGTTCTTGAACCGCTTTCAATTCCGCCGTGGCGATAACTTCAGTACAGGCCGACTCACCAATCACGACGTGCGAAAACGTGTGACTCGCCAATTCTTGATAGACCGAGCAATTGGCAATTGCTTCAACCAAGTCCGGTGCAAAAAACCGTTGGCCGCGCGGATCGTTGAAGTCGGGGATTCCGTCTCGCCAATTGCCGTCGAACCAATCGGGCTGAGGCACGGGCATCTGCGACGGAAACGGACCGCTCCGAAAATCCTCGCGACGCCGCATCAACTGGCCAACCGTCGCCCACGTCGCCGAAATGTCGTGTCGCTGGAAGATGTCGAGCAGCCCATGGACCGCATCGCGCACACGTTCAATCCCCGGCGCATGATCGGGATCGGCGGAGCGGCGAGTTCCCCAAGCCATCTCAAAATCAAAGCTGATTGACAGCACGCCACGTGGCATGACTCGGCATCCTTTCCGACCGGTTGACGGCCAGATGATGCGGCAATTCGCGGGATTGGGTCAATCGCGGTTTTGTGTGATCGTGAGGCAGGTTTTCAACCTGCCCATCTGGACCAATTTAATTTTTTAGCGGACCACGTTCTGTCACAAACTCCACCATTTTTTGGGCAGGTTGAAAACCTGCCCCACGAGTTCGCTCACAACCCGCCCTTGCACTTGAAGTAATATCGCTGAACTTCGACGACGCACGACTGGCCGCTCGGCGACAGTACGGAACATTGAGCTTCCGGCGAGCTGGCTCGTTCGACCGCAGCGCGCGTACGGGCGACGCTGTTTTCCGCCACGTCGGCATCGATGTCGGCACAGGTCAGCCCGAAGCAACCGCACAGTGGAGCGTCGGCCGACTTTGGGTACACGGGCTGAATCAACTGGGTGATCGTGACAACTCGTTCAAACGAATCGAAGTAGGCCGCATCGCACGGCGGATGTGAACAGAACATCGCCGAGTCGCCGATCTGGCGACGAAACTCCGGCCGCAACCAATGATCGAGCGTCAGCCGCCCAACCGGCTGACCCAGCGAACCGCAGAACGGGCAATGCCGCACATCCTCATTCGATTCGCGAACGAAGGCTTTGTTCATGAGGTTACGGCTCCAGATATAGCAACTCGGCGATACGACCCAAGTCTTTGCCGACGATCGTGGTCGTCAGGCCGTCACGCAACGGAGCGTTGTTGACGAACAACGCAAAGGCCCAAGTGTCGCCATTCTGGCGATCCAAATAGCCGGCCAGCGCTTTGCTGGTCAGCAACGAGGAGCCGTTGAGCGGATTGTCCCAAAACAGCGTGCCGGTCTTCGCGTGGACTTTGTCTTTCGCGGGACTGTCGCCAGCGACCGACCGAGCCAGTGTGCCATCAATGCCCAGTCGCGGCAGTCCGGCTCGATACGCGGGAAAGTCCGGCCGCGAGGCCATGTGCCGCAGCAGTTGCACCGTCGCACGCGGCGTGACGTAATCGGCTCTTGCCCCTCCTGCCCCGCCGCCGAACGAAATCGTCGGCACGTCCACGCCGACCAATTCCAAGAATTTGCCTTGTCGCTTCAAGCCTTCCGACAAAGTCCGCTCGCCGTGCTTAGCGGCCAGCAACAGCGGCAACGTGCTGGCGTGCAAGTTGTGACTAACTTTCAGAATCAACTTGGCGTTTTCCGAAAACGGCGGTGACGTGTACTTGGCAATGACCGGCAGCTTTAGCGTTTCGTCGCGAGCCGGTAGCTTATTGCTCGCTTCATCAATCAACAGCGACGTATCCACGACGATCCCGGCTCGCTGCAACGCTTCAATGAACAACGCCCGCGCGTGAGACGTCGCGTCGCTGACTTCCATCACACGCACGACAGGCTTGTGCTCTGCCGGGATCTTCCCGGAGATACTGATTCGGCCCGTGCCGTAATCGCGAATCGTGACTTCCAGCGGACTTTTCTTCTCGCCCGTATCGATGTGTGTCTCGACTCGGATCGCCGCCGATTGGGGTCGCCACACAACCTTGGCTGGCTGACCCGGATCTGTCGGTTCGATCACAAAGTCAATCAAATTGTCATTGACGAGAATCGGCGTGATCCGCCCCGGCCCGCTGCCGGTCCCTTCGGCCTTCTCGAACAGGCGATCGTCGATCAGCACCTCGCCGCGAACTCGCTTGATCCCGGCGGCAGCCACTTGTAGAGCTAGGTCATTCAGCCCAGCCAACGGATTGGGTTGCGTGAGCTGCGACTCGGAAGCCCCGTTTGCATAGGTGTGATCGCCATCCGCGAATTCGATCCGCCCCTCATCCGTCGTCCGCCCACCGAGCGTCAAGTCGCCAACCGCGATCAAAATCAGATCGCCCTTCAGCACACCCTGCTCATCCACATCCCCACGTCGCACGACGGGCGTCTCAAACCGATGATCGGCCCCGAACGCATCCAACGCCGCCGCGACCGAAAAACACTTTGTCACAGAAGCCGGCGCAAACAACCGATCGGCACTCCGTTCATATCGCCGCTCGCCACTTTTGAGATCGACGACCAACAGCCCCCAATGAGACTGTTGATATCGCACCGACTGCAAGACCTCGCGGACGCTGTCCGGGAGTCGATCGGTGTTATCTGCAACCAATCCCCGGTCCATTGACGGCGAAATGGCCGTGACAAGGATGAACAAGAGGAATCGCCGCATGTGTCGAAAGTCAGGCATGAGCATCTCGATCGTTGATGAAGAATCTCATCTCAAGTGATGAAGTCTGGTGGGTACAGGCTGATTCACGATGCAGATCACGGCTGATTCTCGGCACGGATCGGGCGCGGCGGCAAACCAAGGCATGAACGAAGATCATCTCGGACCAGGGTGGTCGTGCGAATGGCCGACTGCGCCTGTCGTGTAGAAGCGTGAATTCCAGGGTAACGATAATCCACCGCAAACTCCGTCAATCGAGCGAACCGGCGGCGATGTTTGGCCAAGCCGGAGTCCGTCGGCAGCAATTGCAGCAACAGATTGCCAAGATCATGCGTTCGCGGAATCGACAACGTTCGTTCACACAACAAGGCTTTGAGATATTTCTCCGCAGCCTGTTGACAGTGAAAACAGATCGCGTCATTGAGTCGCGGTTTTTGAGCGGACACGCGGACGGCGAGCAACAGATCGGCTTCGGCCTTTCGCACCCACTCGGCTGTCAGCTTTTTCATACATCACGACTCCGTGCTCGATGACGTCTTTCAGAAAACTGTCACCGAGTTCCAATCGCTGCTTCAACTTCTGCGGAGTTCGCACGATGAGGTCCAGCGGAAATGAACAATCGAGTTTCATGCGAATCGCTACCGACTGATTGATCTCGCTGCGAGTCGGCATCACCACTAGCAGATCGACATCGCTGTGCCGGTTCGCTCGCCCTTCGGCATACGAGCCAAACAAGACCACGCGTTCCGGCTGAAAGCACTCGACGATCTGGCTGACCGTGCGTTTCAACTCGGTTGCCGAGACGAGGTTGTCGGATTGTGGGACGTTCGATTTCATTAAGTCACGCGAAAATCATCGGGTTAGGGAGTCATCATACAAGCCTTCGCCTTCCAGCGAGTCAGCTTTTAAGCAGGCGGAGTGATTGAATCTGAGACGAATCGTTCGCTGGCTGCATGGTGATCAACCAACGACCCGACTGCAGTCGCTTGGTCATTTCTTCAGGCAGACGAAATTCTTCACCCGCGCGAACTTCCACTTCACACGCAAATGGCAAACTGGCCCGCGTCATTGACTCGACTCCTGAACTTACTGCGACGGACTTTGTATCACACATGGTCGAAGCTGACGAGCGATTTTACCTCATCGCGAAAGCCACTTCACCGCAGCATTCGCTTTGGCAGAGGCTTCACCGCTGAAGAGACTGGGAGTCGTTCCAGCGGCTTTCCAGCTTGCGGCCGCGAGTTTCGGGAGTTCCTTTTCGCCGCTCAGCCAAAGTTCACTACCGGAACACAACGCAAGCAGAGCAGGGACGTCTCCGTACTTGACAGCTCCGGGAAGGAACTGCGGGTCGTCGAATTCTGTGAGCGAGGCAAAGCGGAAGCCGGCGGTATCGGCCGTAACTCGATCGATCGCGGAGCCCGCGACGGCTTTCGCGGCGAGAGCCCACAAGCCGGCATGCCCGAAACCGGCGACGTGAACTTTTTGTGAGCCATGATCGTCGCCGCGAACGAAGCTGATCAGAGTCAGAATGTCGTGGACTCGTTGAGCGAACAGAGGGTGATTGTAGCCGTAGGTGAAGCCGGCAAATTGGCGTTCCGTTTTGACTTTGCGATTCCGCAGCGGCGTTGAGGCACCCGCCGGGACGAGTTCGCCGGTGCCGAAGACGTCGGGAGCAGCCACGCTGAAGCCGGCATCGAGCAGCGTTTTGACCTCGTACTTCGGCGAACCGTCGGCGTTGAACGCGCCCGATTTACCCGACTCATCAAGCCAGATGACGACTTGTTTGTTCCACGTCTTCGGGTGCAAGAAGGCAACCGGAATTTGTTCTTCGTGCGACTTGAGTGTCAGCGTGTCGGCAAAGAAGAACCAGTTGCCACGATCTTCTTTCTTCAGCTTCGTCCGTTCGATCTGCTTGCTGTCGGGGAGGTCGCGGCCGATGAGCGTCTTCCAGCCGGCACCGACAACGTCACGAAACTTCGTCAGCGAATTGGCATCGGTCGGCGTGAGGTCCGCGAGTTGTTTCTCGTCATCGGTCGCAAGCGTCTTCGTCAGCGAGCGTTCGAAGGCATCGCCGCTCGGCGGCTTCGGATGATCGGAGTCCCAGACGGTCAGTTCCGCTTGTGACAGCGGCTGGAAGTCTCCTTCGATGACCGGATCGGCTGCGCCGAGCTTCAAATGTTTGTTGAACCACGAGTACATCGCGGCTCGGCTGGGTTGGTTGTAGTTGTGCGGGAAGTTCAGATAGGCGGTCGCTTTGACGTTGTCCTTCGCACCCAACATTTCGTAGAGCTTGACCAACTCGGGCATTCCTTTGGTCATTATCTCTTTGGTCCAGTCGTCAGCGGCCGACATGCCGAGCGGCTTCGGCGCGAACAGCCCGGCGAGTTCGATGTTCCCCGTGCCGACTCGCAGCAGCGAACAGTTCTCACAAGTGCAGCCCCCCTGCATGCTGGTCGAAACCATGACGGCCGGAAACTGCGCGGCGACTCGCGAGTCGATCGCACTCAGCAGAAATGTCTGCGTTCCGCCGCCGCTCGCGCCGGTCACGCCGAGGCGATTCGGATCGACATCCGGCAAGCTCTGCAGGAAATCGAGAGCGACGATCGAATTGAGCGATTGCAAACCCATAATACTTTGAAGACGCGACTCAGCTTGCGGACTGAACAGTCCCCAGGCGTCGGCCTTTTCCATTTCCGGTCGCCGCGCCGAATAGCGGTGAGCGACCTCAAAAGAAATCTGCGTGCTGTCGGCATAGCCGATCATGTCGTAATGAAACACAACGCAGCCCATTCGGGCGAGCTGAATGCAGCGTGCTTGCAACGGGTATCGGCCCGAGACTTCAAACCGTTCGGCTCCGACGACGATCTGATGCTTCACCGCCGCTTCGCCCGCATCGTAAAACCGACCGTTCGGCCAATGCCCGTGCGGACAGAGGACTCCCGCAAACGGTCCTTTCTTCCCGACCGGTCGAAACAACGAACCGGTCACGAAGAAACCGGGAGCACTCTCGAAATAAACGCGTTCGACCGTGACGCCGTCTCGTTCGATCTTGCCATGAATTACCGGCTTAAGTGGAGCCTTCGTCGGCATCGGCCACAAACCTTGCGACACCAGCACTTGCTTGCGAACGACATCAGCTCGCTTCGCCCACTCTTCTTTCGTGGCGGGCACGGTCATCGGAAAGTAACCGTTCAAATCCTTTGGCGGTGCCAACCGCTTGTCTTGCGGTGCTTGGCCGTCGGGCAAGGCTCGCACTTCGGCGAACGCAAACGAAGTGACGAAACACACAGCGAGCGAGAACAAGAGGCGGGTCATCGAAGTCTCCTTCTGGCGTGGCGCACGCGGCTCGCGTGCGGAAAGGTGTGAGTGGCGACACAGCTATTGAGAACGAATTGCTCGCGAGCCGCGTACGCCACATCGCGGATTTGAAGCGACTCGCCGCCAGAACACAAATCCGACCGGTCCGTCAGACCAGAATCTCGGTCAGCACTTCGCCGGCGACATCGGTCAAACGGAAATCGCGGCCGCTGAAGCGATACGTGAGTTGCGTGTGTTCCAAGCCAAGCAAGTGCAGCAGCGTGGCATGCAGGTCATTGACGTGAATTATTTTCTCGACCGCCTTGTAGCCGAACTCGTCGGTTGCGCCGTAATGGAAGCCACCTTTAACGCCGGCACCGGCCATCCAGATCGTGAATCCGTTCGGATTGTGATCGCGCCCTTTGGCTCCCTGCGAATCGGACGTGCGGCCAAACTCGCCACCCCAGATGACAAGCGTTGATTCGAGCAACCCGCGAGCATCGAGATCAGCCAGCAGCGCGGCGGCCGGCTGATCGGTGTGCAGGCCGCACGAGCGGTGATTCGTTTGCACGTCGCTGTGACAATCCCACGGCACGTCATTGACGCTTCCGTCTCCACCGACTCCCTTGCCGGCAAAGATTTGCACGAACCGCACGCCTCGTTCAACCAACCGCCGAGCCAGCAAACACTGCCGTGCAAACGTCGCACATTCCGGATTCTCCATGCCGTACTGCTTGTGAATGGATTCCGGTTCTTTTGTTAGATCGAGCGCTTCCGGCGCGGCCATTTGCATGCGATACGCCAGCTCATACGAATTGATTCGCGCGGCGAGGTCGGCCTGAGTCGGGCGAGTGACGGCGTGCTCCTGGTTCAACTGGCGAATCAAGTCGAGTTGCAATCGCTGTTGAGCGTCGCTGTGCTTGCCGTCGCGCGCCAAATTATCGACCGCTTCTTTCCGGCGAGCATCGAGAGCTAGGGCTTGATACGTCTTCGGTAAGAACCCGGCCGACCAAATTTGATCATCGCCACGCGGTCGCGTGTCGTGCAGCACGACATACGACGGCAAGTTCTGATTCTGCGACCCAAGTCCGTAAGTCATCCAGGCTCCGAGCGCCGGCAACCCCGGCCGATTCGTGCCGCACATCAATTCAATCGACGCCGGAGCATGATTGTTCTGCCGCAGGTTCATCGAATGCAGAAAGCACATCTTGTCCACATGCTGAGACAAGTGAGGAAACAAGTCCGACACCCACGAGCCAGAATCGCCGTGTTGCCGCCACGCAAATGGCGACTTCAAACATTTGCCACTGGTCGTAAAGAACCCCGTCTTCGGGTCCGCGCCGGCCAAGTCCTGACCGTCTCGCTTTTGCAGTTCCGATTTGTAGTCCCAAGTATCGACCTGCGACGGACCTCCGGTCATGAAGAGCCACACGATCGACTTCACTTTTCCCGAAAATTGCGGTGCCCGCAACGCCAACGGATCAGCCGCAAACGGTTCCGCGTGCGATTCCCCATGCAACATGCTGGCCAGCGCAACTGAGCCGAAACCGAGTCCGGCGTCTTTTAGAAATCTCCGGCGAGCGGGAAGTGCGTATTCATTGAACATGGGCGTCCCTTTTCAAAACTTTACCGCGACCATGAAGGAGCGGCTGACGACATCAAACAAAATGGCCGCTCCCTCACGGTCGCGGTACTGAGTCCCGTTCAGTCAACGTAAACAAACTCATTGAGGCACAACATCACATGGCAGAATTCGATCAGGGCGTTATCGGTGGCGACTGCGGCATCGCCGCCCATCGCGCCACGTTGAGCCTCAATGAAGGCCAGCATCCTCGCTCGTTCTGGGTCACTCGGTGATCGGGCGAAACAGATTTCGTAAGCACGATCGACCGCCACGTTGAGTGGCGAATCCTTTGATGGTCGAATGCGAGTCAAAAGTTTCTCAGCCTGTTGCCGCACGAACGGTGAGTTCATCATCGCCAGCGCCTGAGTCGGAACCGTTGTGCTGATTCGTTCGCCGATGCTTTGCGTCGGTTCGGGGGCGTCGAACATTGTCATCAGCGGGATCAGTTCGCTTCGTTTGACTCGCAGGTACACGCTGCGACGCGGGGTATTGTCGAGGATGCTGGGGCCGAACATCGTCACGTCGAGATTGCCGCCGATCGCCAGCAGTGAGTCGCGGATCAGTTCAGCATCGAGTCGGCGCGGTCGGAAGTGCCACAGAAAACGGTTTGCTGGGTCGAGCTTCAAGTTGTCGGCATTGACCTCGTGCGATTGCTGATACGCCGCACTCAGCATGATCCGCTTGTGCAGCGGCTTCAGCTTCCAGCCGCCGCTCACCAACTCAGCCGCGAGCGATTCGAGTAATTCGGGATGCGACGGCTTCTCACCTTGCACTCCGAAATCGTTCGGTGTCCCGACTAAGCCTTCGCCGAAGTGATGTTGCCACAGCCGATTGACGAGGACTCGCGCGAGCAGCGGCCCCGCGCCGCGTTCGACGTTCGTCATCCAATCGGCGATCGCGACTCGCGGGTCAGTCTCCGGCTGAGTCTTAGCGGGGACAGCGGGCGTATCACCGCGCCACAAGACCTGCACGAAGCTGGTCTCGACTTTCCCCTGTTTGTTGTCGACTTCGCCGCGTCGCAGAAAGAAAACGTCCTGACCGCCGGCAACGGTTGTGTAGACCTCGGACAAATTCGGTCGCGGCAGCGCGGCCGTGTGATCTCGCACCGTGCGAAAGATTTTTGCGGTGTCGGCATCGAACGGAGCGAACCAACGAGTCATCGGCTCGCGCAGACCTTCTGGAAGTTTGTTTCCGTTGGCTGCGAGTATCGCCCGAATCTCGCCCAGATGTTGCGGAGCCGAATCGCCCGCCCAGGTCGCCGGGTTCGGTTCGGTACTGAGCGCGAATCGTAGCCGGCCGATGCCGAGATCACGGAATTTCAGATCGAAGACGAGTTCCGTGCCGCTCGCGAATCCCGGCAGAGGTGTTTCCAGTTCAAAGACGGCGGCGTTGTCTTTCTTGGCCGTTTCACGCACAACCCACGCGGTGGCCGGCTTGCCATCGACGGCGTTGCTCAATGGCTGATCTTTGTCCTCGAACGCGGCGAAGACTGGCTTGAGCTTCAATTCCAGCGGCGCGTCTTTCGACATCGGGTCGAGCGGCCGCGCGGTGACTTTCAATTCCACCAATTGAAAGCTGCCGTCGCCGTTCAGTCCTGGCCCGCGCTGCGGCAGCACCTTGTCGGCCAGCGCATCGAATCGCAGCGACGTCACGTTTTTCTGATGCGTGTGCAATGTGATCCGATACTGCTCTTCGGCCAAGACGTTTCGTTTTTGGCCGCGCTGACGAATTTTCAGTCCAGGATTCAGCAGCCCATCGTGGGCGACAATCCCGCCGGGCAACTCCTTCAAATACGACCGCTCGGCTTCGAGCGATACCGGCTCAAGGACTTGCCAGCGTGGCGCGTCCGGCTGCTTCGCGAGTTCCGCCGCTTGCCAGGTTTCAAATCGTTTCGGCAGTTCGTTCGTCGCGAAAGTTCGCAGCGCCGCGACGAGCGGTTCGTGATCGGATTGATGTTTTTCGACCGCCTGCTGAGTCACCGCCGGATTGAGGTCGAGTGTGCGTGTGCCGTGAGCGGTCTTCGCCAGGGAGGCCGCCAATCCGTAATAATCTTGATGCGGGATCGGATCGTATTTGTGTTCGTGGCAACGGACGCAGCCCAGCGTCAGGCCGAGCATTGAGCCGCCGACCGTCATCAGCATGTCGTCGAGTTGGTCGTAGCGAATCCGTTCAACCGTCTTCGCGGTGATCTGTCCCGGATACGGCCCGGCCACCAGAAACCCCGTCGCTGCCGCCCCTTCGATTTCGTCTGGCTGAAGAACATCGCCGGCTAGCTGCATCCGCACGAATTGGTCGTAAGGCAGGTCGCTGTTGAACGAGCGGATGACCCAATCACGATAATGAAACGCCCCCGGCCGGAAGCCATCGAATTCGTAGCCGCCGCTCTCGGCGAACCGAGCCGCATCGAGCCAATGCCGCGCCCACTTCTCACCGTAATGTGAACTGGCCAGCAATCCGTCGATGACTTTCTCAAAAGCCTGCGGCGATGTGTCGCCGATAAACGCCGCGACTTGCTCCGGCGTCGGCGGCAGGCCTATCAGATCGAAGTACGCGCGGCGGATCAGCTTGTCTTTCGTTGCGGGGCCATTCGGTTTCAGGCCGAGTTTTTGTTGAGCTTCCCGGATCAAGCGATCAACGTCGGTGACTGGCATTGCGGACTCAGCACGTAACGGCTGAAACGACCACCATTTCTTTCCTTCCTCGACGCTGACCTCGCTTCGCGGTTTTACGGGCGAGTCCCCCTTTCGTGGATCGGGAGCACCGAGGTTGATCCACTTCTCGAAGTCCGCGATCACATCGGCCGGGAGTTTTTCTTTGGGGGGCATCATCAAGCCATCGTGCTTGAGCGCCTTGATCAGCAGACTTTCCGCCGGTTTTCCTTTCACAATCGCCGCACCGGTCTCGCCCCCCGCCAACACCCCTGCGGCCGAGTCGAGATACAAACCGCCTTGCAATTTCTTAACATCACGAGCCTGCGTCGAATGGCAACTGTAACACTGCTTCACGAGTACCGGCCGAATCTTCTGCTCGAAGAACGCCAGCCCCTCGTCGTTGGCCGTTTGAGCAAACACTGGCGACGCAACGATCGCCAACAATCCCGTCATAATCCAACGCTGTCGCATAACGAATTCCCCTGAAAGTCGCGTGAGTCACACTGTAGCCAGCCCACGGCCGGGAAACACACTAACCCGAAGCGTGAGCGAGGGCGAGCGATCCATGAGGCGTGGAATCCATGCCTTTCGGAACACTCACCCTCGCTTGCGCGTCGGGTTAGTGTACGCCGCAATCTCATGCGGGCGGACATTGAAATTGGCGGGGGAGCAGTTCGGCGAGATCGGTTTCGATCACTTGCTGCGATTGAACGGCATCGACCAGCAAGATTGGCAAATCGGGAGCAAACTCCGCGACGACTTGCCGACAGGCTCCGCAAGGAGAAGCTTGCCCAACGGTGGCAATCACCAATGCTTGAAACTTGCGATGTCCTGCCGCCAATGCGCTGCCAATCGCAACTCGCTCGGCGCACATCGTCAGGCCATACGACGCATTCTCGACGTTGGCCCCGATCACGATCTCACCCGAATCGGTCAGCAACGCGGCCCCGACCGAGAACTTCGAGTACGGCGCATACGCCTTCCCACGAGCAACAATGGCCTGGCGAATCAGTTCAACACGTTGGGCGGGCGTCATGGGAAATCTCAAATCTCAAATCTTGCCGCCTCACAACGCTTCCAACTTCGTCAGCAACGTGACTGAAAGTGTGAACGCTTCATTGATCTCCGCAAGCGGATCGGCGATCACGTTAACTCCTTGGTTGCCGGCGACGGTGTCGGCACCAGCTTGTCCGTCGATGTTGTCGTCGCCGTCTTGGCCGAGCAGCACATCGTTGCCACCTCCACCTCGCAGCGTGTCTTTGCCATCGCCGCCGACCACGATGTCATTGCCAGCTCCGGCGTTCAGGAAGTCATCACCGTTGCCCCCGTTGATCAAATCGTTGCCGTTGCCCCCCTGGATCGAGTCGTTGCCGTCACCGCCGTTGATCGTGTCCAGGCCGTCTTCGCCGTTGATCGTGTCGTTGCCGTGATCGCCGCGAATTTTGTCGTTGCCAGCTCCGCCGAAGATCAAATCATTGTTGCGACCACCGTCCAACACGTCGTCATCGGCTCCACCGCCGAGGATGTCTTCGCCCGCGCCACCCAACAGACTGTCGTTGCCATTGAGACCGAGCAGGCTGTCGTCGCCCGACTCGCCCGCCAGCGTGTCATTGCCGAAGCCGCCATCCAGCGTGTCGTCGCCGTCACCGCCGAAAGCTTGATCATTACCGTTGCCGCCCAACAGCGAATCATGGCCGAGTCCACCGCTGATAGAGTCATCGCCATCACCGCCATCGGCCTTGTCATTGCCAAGCCCGCCGTCGAGCGTGTCGTTCCCCGCGCCACCGTTGAGGCTATCGATCCCTGCTCCGCCGAATAACGATTCCTCGCCCGCGCCGCCGAGCAGCGTGTCGTTGCCGTCGCCGCCGTCCAATTGCAGTCGCACATCGCCACCTGGATTGCCAACTGATGACAGCAAATCGTTGTCGAGTCCACCGAGAATGCTCAGCACCACGCCACGAGCAAACGACAGATTACCGACGTTGACCGTGTCATTGCCCGCCCCGGCATCGATCACAATCATGTTGAACGTCGGATTCGTCGTGACGAAGTTCGCCCCTTCCGCGACGCGAATGTTGTCATCCGCGTTGGTCGAAACATTGAACGTATTCGCAACCGCTGTTCCGACCACTCGCAACGTATTGTCGCCGGTGCTGTCAAAGATCAAATCATTTCCGCTTCCAAGCCCTTCCCAAACATGAGTGTCGTGCCCCTCGCCTCCTTCCAGCCGATCCGCGCCCCCTTGCCCGTTGAGCGTGTCGTCGCCAAGGTTCCCGGACAAAGTATCGGCACCGGCACCACCAAGCAGGTTGTCGTTGCCACTCCCGCCATTGAGACTGTCATTGTCCGCTCCGCCACTCAGCAAATCATTTCCTGCGGAACCGTTCAACGTGTCGTTGCCGACGTCGCCAAAAAGTGTGTCATCCGGCGCGATCGATCCCGGAACTGTGGGTCGCGGAACGATCACGACGGGCGGAGGCGGCGCCGCGGCTCCTGTCATCGCCAAACCAAAAATGTCGTTCAGTCCCGTGTTGCCGACCACCGTCGCCACTCCGGTCGTCGGATCTATGCGAAACAGGTTCGAACTGGCACGCGACATCAAATAGAACGTATCCAATGCGGCGTCATAGGCGATGTCGCCAGCGAACCCAGCGACCGTCCCCAATGTCGCTACGCCGGTGACTGCGGCCGTCGTCGGATCGACTGTGAACAACTGATTCGTCAGCCCCGTGTTCCCCGCACGCGGTCCGACGTAACCATAAATTGTCGAACCGCGATATGTCAGCCCATCCCAATCGATCCCATTGGTCGCGGCCACTCCACCAACATTCAATGTTGCCACCACGTTGGCCGTCATCGCGATGGGGTCAATCCGAATAAACCGACTAGCGGTGAAGTCCACCGCGAAGATCTCATTCGTCGTCGCGTTGTACGCGATATCCCCCTCGCCAATCGTCGCCGCTCCTAGGTTTAGAATCGCCGTCGCCGCTCCGGTCGTTGTGTTAACAGTATACAGATCACTAATTGTGTGACCATAAATTGTTCCGTCCGGCGCTGCGGTCAAGCCAGCTAAACCGACGCCCAACGGCCCGATCAGTGTCGTGGCTCCCGTGGTGGTATCGATGCGGTAAAGGTTCTGCGTCAATCCATCGACTCCGTACAACACTTGGACGGTCGGGGCCTGCACATCGTCATTAACAATCGTCGCTTGAGCCACTGCGTTCACGAGGTCCGCACCGGACGGATTGGACAAGATAACAAACAACGTCTCGTCGTTCTCCAAGGTCGTGTCCGCGATCACCGGAATCGTAATAGTCTGAGTCGTCGTGCCCGCCGGGAAGGTGAGCATTCCAGCAGCCGTCGAGTAATCTTGTCCGGCGATTGCGGAACCATCCACGGTCGCAAAACTGACGGTCACGGCATTTGCGATGGCCGTCGACAGCGTAACGGTGAACTGGAAATTCGTCGTGCCCACATCTCCTTCAACCAGCGAAATATCGGCGATCTGCATTTGTGTTTGTTGCCCAGCACTGATCAGATCGTTGCCATCTCCGCCCTTCATGACGTCCGCACCGCCGCTTCCAACGATCGTGTCATTGCCTCCCTGGCCCAGAATGGAATCATTTCCTTCAAACCCATCCATCCGATCATCGCCACTGCCGCCAATCAGCGAGTCATTGCCGTTATCGCCTGAGAGAGAATCGTTGCCGCCGCTCCCATTTTGCACATCATTGCCGTCGCCGCCGCGCAATGTGTCGTGTCCAATCCCACCGATCAGACTGTCATCTCCCGCTTGGCCGTCGATCAAGTCGTTGCCAGCTTGGCCACTAATTGTGTCGTTGCCGACTCCACCGAGCAGGCTGTCTGCCAACTCACCGCCAAGGATCGAATCGTTGCCGTCGCCGCCATCAACTGTGTCAGTGCCCCCGTCGCCGTTGAGCGTGTCGTCGCCAAGATCACCGACGATCGAATCTTCGCCGTTGCCGCCGAACACGCTGTCGTTGCCAGCGCCGACCAGGATCGTATCGGAGCCGTTGCCGGCATCGACGGTGTCGTTGCCTCCGTTCGTTTGAATCGAATCGCTGCCGTCGCCACCGACCACGCTGTCATTGCCGTTGCCGGATTGAATGTCATCGCCGCCGTCACCGCCGAGCAGCGTGTTGTTCCCCGCGCCACCGATCAGCGTGTCGTTGCCATCGCCGCCCAAAAAGTTCTCCGCGAAGTCGTCGCTTCCGATCAGCAAGTCCGCGCCGTGATATCCGTCCGCCTGAATGTTGGTTAGCGACGGAAACGCCAGAGCCGTCAATCGACTCAAGTCGATCGTGGTAGCCTCGTCGCCGCCGTTGATTTGAATCGACTGAATCGAACTGGCGGGAACAATGCCCAAGCCGAGGAACGGTTGCAGCACGCCGCCGTTCTGAGCTGCTTCGAGCAGCAAGTTCCCGTTCAACGCGCTGAGCCGCACGTCGTCGTCGCCGGTCATCGTGATTTCCAATTGCGACCCGCTGACGATTAACGCCGAAACCGACAGCAACGATTTCGGTTCCAGCGATTCCGCTTGAATCGGGATCTTCCGAGAAACTCCCGCCAACTTCCGACGACAGGGCCAATTCCGCAACCAAGACGAGATGCGCATGTTTGAGCCTCCTTGCTCAACGATCTGTCGCCCAACGGCGCGGTCGCACCGGTGGAAGCCAACAGTCTGAAGATTCACGTCATGGTATCGGCCTGAAAAACCGGCAACGCAAGGATGATCGTTGAGCCCGGCACAGCCCGAATTAGCCACAGGTCAGCCACAACCCGGAACGCTCCCGCAATCGGAACATTTTCACATCGAGGCAATCGAACAAAGTGCGGACCTGCGAGCGACATTTCGTCTTTCCAGATGAACCAAAAGCGGCCTAACTTCCCCGCAGTGATTTATGGCTTGGCTTCAGTTCGTTGGGGAAATTGGACATGACGATCGCACCTCCGGAGTTAAAACCTCTCGTAGTCGGCGTCAGTGGTGTGCCGGACAATCTCGGAACGGTCAGCAGGCCCATTGGATTCTTCGAGCAGTCTGGACCGGTGAAACTCATCTTGTGGGCGTTTCCATGCGTCTGCCTGCCTGTGGCGGGATTGATCGTGGCTCAAGGGTATCAGTCGGTGATCGTTTGGCTGTACATGTGGCTGTTTGGGATGACGCACTTCGTCCTCACGTTAACCATCTACCTTCAGTCGGCAAACCTGCGACACTTTGCATCGAGTCGGCGAAACCAACTCATCTTCTTCTTCGTTCCGGCAATGATTTTGGTCTCGTTTGATGTGTTACACGCGGTTCGTTTTGGTGCAACGTTTCCCATCGGGGCCATGATCCTGACCGCAACCATTCGCTTGTTCGACTTTGTACATTTCAATCGACAGTCCTTTGGCGTGCTGCAATTGTTCAAGGGGCGGACACGAATCAAGCCGCAGCCAGCGTTGAAACAAATCGAGAACGCCTTCTTCTTCACGTTGGTGGCGAACATGTATCTCGCCTTTCTCGCCGGTGGGTCGAGTCCGTTAGTTCGGAGTTGGATTCCGTCACCGCTGCCGCCGCTTGTGAGCGATGCCGTGATGTTTTGGCCAGCGGTGTTGCTGGCTCTGGTTGCGGTGGTGTTGTTTGTCGCGGTGTTGACCAGACATCGTCGCGATTATCGCGGCCAGCCAGTGGCGGGAATGACCGTTCTGTATTTGGTGCTGCAAACGGTCTCGGCCGTGATGACAACCGTGTGGTTTCCGTTGTATGCGGCGGCTCTCGCTTTGCACTACGTCGAATACCACGTCCTGATGCATCCGCGCGTGTTCGCCTTGCCGCTCGATGAACGCTCCCGCATCGACCGTTTCTTTAGTCGTTTGAGATCGCGTCCCGCTGGCTTTTACGCAGTGCTGGCAGGAGTGTCATTTCTCGCGACGGCCGGAATGTTTCTCGGCATGGGGCTGATGGGAGCCGCTCCGACGTCGCTTGACCAACCAACGATTGCACTCGTCGCGCTGGCCATTTTCGACGGCTTGTTTGTGTTCCACTATTTCGTCGAAATGTTCATCTGGAAGTTCAGCGATTCGCACTTCCGCCAGACGCTTTCAAGCTTGTACTTTTCCAAATAGACGACTCGGCATTTTCCAGCTCCGTAAGGTCGAGAACCGAGCCCAGTGCCCTGTGGCTAATTGTCCGGCCAATCATTCCGCCAAGAGCTTTTCGACAAACGGAACGACCTCTTTTTCGTAGGTGAATTCCGCACCACCAGCGTCGTTGTCGAAGCGTTTCACTTGCTTGCCCTCCGTACCGAAGACGTAAACTGCGGGAATCGACGCCAGCTCGATTTTCTCAAACAAGACGTCACTTTCAACGTTCAACAAGATGTTTTGAAAGGTCGCTTTCTGCTCGGTGAGGAATTCGAGCACTTGGGGTTTATAGCTTTCGGGAGGCTTCCCTTTGATGCCGACGTAATCGCAACTCACCGACATGCAAACGACTTTGTCGCCATGTTTGTTGTGCATTTCGACGAGGTGTGGAAATTCTTTTTTGCATGGATCGCACGACGTGGACCATAGGTCAAGCACCACGACTTTGCCTTTGTGCTCGGCCACAAGAGCCAGCGTCTCTTCCCAGCTTTTGATATCAAGTGGGACGTCGGATTTGGCTTCCGATTTGGTTGTTACCGTCGGTTCACTTATCGACGAAGTCGGTTCGGATGACAGCGAAGAACTTGGCTCGCCCAAAAACGTCTTGGGTGATGACGGCGGCGGAGAGTTCGGATCGCATCCGCTGAAGCAAATGCCAATCGCCAGCAAGCCAAGCGCGAGGTGATGTCGTTGCATGTTTCCATCCAGGTCGAAGGTCTCGTGGCAAATCCGAGTCTCGGGAGCGACTCGCCTAAAGAGCACCGTTGCTCCGTGACTGTGATTCTGATTATCGCTCAACTTGTTTCAAGCCAGCCTTCTCGGCAGCGGGCTCGGGCGATTCGTAAGGCAATGATTCCAAGAACTCAACCAAGTCGTCGAGTTGTTGCGGCGACAGGTGACTCGTTTTGCCGTGCTTGTCGCCTGCGTTGCAAGTCGCCAGGACATCGCGCAGCGTGGCAGCGGAACCGTCGTGCAGATACGGCGCGGTGCGATACAGGCTTAGCAGCATCGGCGTGTCGTATTTGGTTCCGTTCTTTTCCGACGGGTCGCTACGTCCGGTGCCAACATCGTGCATTTGTGGTTTCGTCGCGGGGTTCGAGTCGGTGAAGAACGGGCCGGAGTGACACTTCACGCAGTTGGATTCCGCCGACAAGAATATTTCGCGGCCTCGTTTGGCAGAATCACTCAGGCCGTGTTTGGCATGTGGACTGAGCGGGACGGTGTGCGAGTTCGTGTACGCGGCAAGGGCATCGAGCTCGACCGATCGGCCTTTGTTCGGCGGGCCGAGCGATTCGGCGACGGCTCCGCGAATCAGGCCGCGACCTTGCATCAGCGGGCCGCGAATCGTGTGCTCAAAATCTTGAGTCTCATCGCGGTCGGCAGACCAATGTTGCGGATGCGTCCAAGCCAGGCCATGCAACGGCGGCGTGTTGCGGAGTCCTTCCGGGTTTTGCCAAGTTCGACCATCGGCATCGCTGTCGGGATGGCAGCTTGAGCAAGCAATCCAGCGCCGCGAGGCCATCGGCATCAACGCGGAATAAAACAGTTGCTTGCCGAGCAATATCTCTTCGCCAAGCGGGTTCTCGGTCACTTTCAGGGACGCCAGTTTCTCCACGTTGCTCGTCGAATACGCGACCAGTTCAAAATCGAGTGCGTTGTAAACAAAGAACTGTTTGCCATCGACCGAGAACCGAACGGCTCGAGGATTGTGGCCCGTTCGCACGAATCGCAACGGGCTGAGCTCGCGATAGTTGTCGTCTAGCACGTCGCACAAAAAGAAGTCGTCCGTTCCGCCGAAGACAACGACGAGTCGAGTTCCATCCGGGCTGACAGCGAGTTCCCACGGATTCGATGTCACCAAATTTCCGATGAACGAGTCCATCGGAATCCGTTTGCGTTTTGGTTTCGCTTCGTCGCTGGCATTTTCTTTTTTGTCGATCGCCGGTAGATCAACAACGCTGACATACGGAAAGATCGAACCTTCGCCGTGCGCGGCCGAGGTCTTGGATCGCTGGTGCGGCACATACGCTTTCGGCCGAGTGGGGTGGAGCACGATTTGCCGAGCAATGTTGTCAGTCGATGCGGCTGGGATTGCGTCGATCTCTTTTCCAGTCGCGAGTTCGATTCGTCGCGCAGTGGCCGTCAGATATTCGGCAACCACGGCGAATCGCTCATCGGCCGACAAGGCCACTCCACGCGGAAACGATCCGGCGGATAATGTTCGCAAAACCTTTCGCGTCTTTGTGTTGATTTCGACCAACTGTCCGGGATATTCGAGCGTCACCCAAATTCGCGAGCCGTCGCGATTCGAGACGAGACCATAGGGTTCGTCAAACACTTCGCACCGGCCAAGCACTTCGCCGCTGTCGGCATCGACAAACGCAATCTGATCATCAGCATACTCGGCCACCGCAAGCTGATGACTCTCGCCGAGAAACGTGACTCCTTCCGGTTTGTGTCCAACTTTGATCTCACGCAGTTTTGTCAACGTCTTCGCATCGATGATCGTCACCGACCCGCTGTCTCGATTGGAGCAGGCCAGCAGCGTTCCATCAGCCGACAGATCGAGCAAACTGTTGGATGTCCCCGGCCATGCGGGAGAGAGCCAACTCAAGGAAATCAGGACGCTCAATGCGGCCCGCGCGAGATCGACTCGGAAATGAAAACCGCCAGCAGTGTGATTTGCGTGCATGTCATTGTCCTGTGGAAGTCGGAGTTTCCGGCAACGTGTAACGCCTACCCCGTCGTTGAATCAAATGGGCTGGCAAAGTAACCCGAAGCGCCAGTGAGGGCGAGTGCTCAACAGAACTTGAAATTCAAGACCCGTGGAGCATTCGCCCTCGCCGACGCTAACAATTCGGATTGGTGTGCCCGGAATTGGTTGCGAAGCGAAACACTGAGCACAACAATGCTTCGCCCCTTTGTGTCGGTGTGCCGACACCGTTTGATTTGCGGTTGCTACTAAGCGTTGAGGAGTTCACGTGTATTATTTTCGTGGGACTATGGTTCGCCCGCAACTGGGGCCGATGGCGAAAATTCCGATCTACTCTAGCCATGCGGATCGAGAAGGTTTGCGAGTCACCTGC
>JANMIF010000491.1:0-16566 GCA_031375695.1 Planctomyces sp. | reverse complement strand
CACGATCACCCAGCACGCCCCCCGACGTCCGATCGTGGCACTCGGGATGACCGGGTACATCGCCAAGGGGATCGCACTCGCGGTGGTCGGCGTGCTCTTCGTCGTCGCGGCGTTCACGGTCGACCCGAGCCAAGCCACGGGACTCGACGGAGCCCTCAAGGCGCTCGCCGTGCTGCCGTTCGGTCCCGTCATCCTCGCCGTCATCGGCGGCGGGCTCATCGCATTCGGCCTCTACCTCTTCGCCCGGGCGCGGCTCGCACGGCGCACTTCCTGACGGTCGCGGCTCCCAATTCGGAGAAAGCGCCTGGTCGCGTTCTCCTTGATGACGACTGGAAGGGAGCCTGTCGCACGGTCTCTAAAGCCGAGATTGAACCGCAGCCGTATTTCATCACCTTCACTTGCTACGGAACTTGGCTGCACGGCGACGAACGCGGTTCCATCGACCGCGAGCACAACGACTGGCAAACGCTGCCACTGGAACCGGATGAGGAACGCGAGCGCCGCGATTTCGCGCTGCTGAAGCACTCGCCAGTGAAGCTCGGCCCGAAACAACGATTGATCGTTCATCGCACAATCGAAGAGGTCTGTCAGCATCGTGGCTGGCGATTACACGCGCTGAATGTGCGGACCAATCACGTCCATGTTGTCGTGACGGCGAATCGAAGAGGCCAGCGGGTTTACAACGATTTCAAGAGTTACGCGACTCGGCGGATGAAGGAAGCGGGCTGTGTGCCAGAGGCTTGCTTGGAGGTCTTGGGGAAAGACCGCTTCCTGACGGGCGCGGCTCCAAAAGATTCGTCGCGAAACGATTCGTCGAGCCGCGACCGTGAGGGAGCGGTGTCTTCCGAAGCCGAGCCCGAATTCAAAGTCTGGACTCGTGGCGGAAGCGCTCGGCCAATCAATACTGAGAACTCATTTCGTCGTGCCGTTGAATACACCTTGCATGAGCAAGGGCTGGACATCACGCCAAGTGTGTCGAACGATGATCGCTCCCTAACGGTCGCGGCTCCAGATACCGCTTTCGAACCGCGACCGTGAGGAAGCGGTGTGTTTAGCATCCGTGAGAGAACCAGCAGACCACTCCCTGACGGTCGCGGCTCGAACGAAGAATGTGTCGTCCTTCCCTGCGACAAGCGACCAACGAGAGCGCCGCGCGGCTGATGGTGATGAATAATCCGAGTTATTGCTCATAGCGTTTGGAAAGGATGTCTCCGGCCTGGTCGTCGATGAGGTAGTGGGGGCCACCTCCTTGCAAGGCCGCATCCTTCAGATTCGACGCATGATGACCACTCACAGCCGCCGACGGTCGCAGCTACACTTCGCTACATGAATACACTTCGCCACATGAAAGCCATCGCTCACATCGGTCTGATCATTTTCCTGACTTCGCTCGTCTGTTCTGCCGATCAGACGCAACCGAAGTCCAGCAAGGCTGCCGTGCTCGTCCGAGTCAACGGCCACGAAATTACTCAGACCGATTTCGATCACTTCGTCCGCACACGCAAACTCACCGCCGAAGACGCGACCGAGCGCCGTGAACTGCTGATCGAACGACTAATCGAACGACAATTGCTGCGGCATTTCCTGAGCAAACGCAAAGTCGCCGCTGACCCCAAACTACTCGACGAGCATCTGACTCGCTTGCGACTGCAAATCAAACAGCGCGGCGACGACTTCGAGAAAACGCTGGCCAAGCTCGGCCTGACCGAAGCCACCTTGCGGCGCGAGTTGTCATTGCCGCTCGATTGGGAAACTTATGTTCGCCTGCAAGTGACCGATGCGAAACTGCGTGAGATTTGGAACGCTCGCCAACACGAATTCGACGGCACCGAAGTTCGCGCCGCGCACGTCGTTTTGAAAAGTGATCAACCGGATGCCGACGAAAAGAAACTGGTTACGCTGCGAGAAGATATCGTCGCCCGCAAGCTCACGTTTGCCGAAGCCGCTAAGAAACATTCACAAAGCCCAAGCGCCGACGATGGTGGAGACCTCGGCCGCTTCGGCTTTCGAGGCCGGCAGCCGCCGCCGTTCCCGCAAGTCGCCTTCGGACTGAAAGTCGGCGAGATCAGCCCTACGTTTCGCAGTCCGTTCGGAGTTCACTTGCTAACCGTGATGGAACGCATCGCTGGCCAGTTCAGCCTCGAAGACGCTCGACAGGATATCCTCGCCACTCGATCCGCCGAAATGCAGCAAGAAACACTGATCGACGAAAAAGCCAAAGCGAAGATCGAACATTAAACTCAGAAGCCAGATTGAGACGCTCAATGCACTCGCTGTCCCGGCACCGCACCGCTGTCAGGGGACAGTAGATAAATTTCCGTCCCGCCGCCGCCTGCCGCGCAGACCATTCCTTCGCTGATACCGAATCGCATCTTGCGCGGGGCGAGATTCGCCACGACGATCACCAAGCGGCCGACTAGCGAGGCCGGATCGTAGGCACTTTTGATTCCGGCGAAGACATTACGGCGGAGATCGCCGCCGAGGCTCAACGTCAGTTGGACCAGCTTATCAGCTCCTTCGACGTGCGACGCGGCGACAACTCGCGCGACGCGCAGGTCGATCTTCGTGAAATCGTCGATTGAGCAGAGATCGGCGACCAGTGGTTCTTTTTCGAGAGCTGCGGGACCGTCGGTCGGTTGCGAATGTAGCCCGCTCTCGCCGAAAGCGGCGAGTTGCGGGGCAGATTCGGTGGGCAAGCTGGAGGCTTGCGCTACTGAGGCGTCTGCGGGTTTGCTGTCTTCGATCATGGCTTGCACCTGTTTCAGTTCGACTCGTTTGAGCAGATGTTGGAAGTTGGCGACGGGAGTGCCAGTCAACGGCGACTGAGCATCTTCCCAAGTCGTGATGGGGGAATTCAAAAGTTCGCCCGCTTGAGCCGCCAACTTCGGCAGCACCGGGGCGAGATATACGACGATCTGACGGAACAGATTCAGTGCAACAGAGCAGACTTGGCGAACATCGTCCTCTTTGCCTGGCTGCTTTGCCAGAATCCACGGTGACTTCTCATCAAGGTAAGCGTTTGCTCGATCGCATAGTTCTTTCGTGGTCCGAATGACGGTCTGATAGTCACAGCGTTCGTATGCTTCGGCGATTGCTTCGTGCGCTGTTGCCCCGAACAAGAACAAGCCGCCATCTGCAGGATATGACTCGCTGAGGAACTTACCGCCGAGAAACTTGGCCCGTGACGCGATGTTCACGACGCCACCGACAAGCTGCTTGTTCGCCTTGTCCACGAACTCGTCGAGGCTGAGATCAAGATCATCGAGTCGCGGGCCGAGCTTCGAGGCGTAGTAATATCGCAGATAAGCCGGATCGAGATGTTTCAAATACGTCGCGGCTTGTACGAACGTCCCTTTGGACTTCGACATTTTTTCGTTGCCAACCGTCAGGAATCCGTGAATGTGAACTTTGGTCGGCAGCTTGAAGTCGGAAGCCTTCAGCATTGCTGGCCAGAAAAGCGTATGAAAATACGTGATGTCTTTGCCGATGAAATGGTGGACTTCGCAATCGGCGTTGCGCCGCCACCAATCGTCAAAACTCTCGCCGCGCCGTTCACACCATTCCCAGGTTGATGCCATGTATCCAATCGGCGCGTCGAACCAGACGTACCAATAATTGCCGGGGCTATCAGGAATCTCGAAACCGAAGTACGGCGCGGGGCGTGAGACATCCCAATCGCGCAGCGGCTCGCCCAGGAAGTGCCCTTTGAGGTAATTGGCCACTTCGGATTGCAGGTGCTCGCCGGATTGAGTCCACTCGTCGAGAAAGCCATGCAGCTTTTCGATGTTAATAAACAGGTGATTGGCCGAGCGGAGTTCGGGGGTCGCGCCGGAGAGCGTGCTGACCGGGTTGATCAGATCGGCAGGGCTGTGAGTGTGTCCGCATTTGTCGCAACTGTCGCCGTACTGATCGGGAGCTTGACACTCTTTATTCGGACACGTCCCTTTGACAAAGCGGTCGGCGAGAAACGTGCCGGCGACTGGGTCGAAGAGTTGCGTCACCGGCCGCTCGGCGACGAAATCCCCTTTGCGGAGCTCGGCCCAGATGCGGTGACACAGTTCGCGATTGACGGGCGAATTCGTGCTGCCGTAGTTGTCGAAGGCGATGTCAAAGCCAGAGAAGTCGCGAATGTGCGCGTCTCGCATGTCGGCGATCAGGCTTTCCTCGGAGCGGCCTTCTTGTCGAGCACGAATCATGATCGCCGTACCGTGCGTGTCGTCGGCACAGACGAAAACACATTTGTGTCCGCGCAGCTTTTGAAAGCGGACCCAAATGTCGGTCTGGATGTATTCGACCAAATGGCCGATGTGAATGTGCCCGTTCGCATACGGCAGGGCAGCGGTCACGAGAATGCGTCGTTGGGTCATAAACAGTGTGGCTCACACGGAATTGGTTTTCGTTTTGATTGGGTTCAGTTCAACGGACGGGATCGTAACGGCCTAGTCCCGCAGGGCAAAAATGGTCTGGCATGAGCGGGTCAAAGTGACAAGAAAAGGCCGAGGTTGGGGGTTCTTTTGGGAATCTTTCAGGAAGCAAGGATGCCAGGACAAGCGGCCTAAGTCGTGATCACCGAGCGTCAGCAGGTGATCCTGGAGGAGTTTCGTCGATCTCGCACGGAGTCGCAATCAGTGTCACGGTGGGCGGTGGAATCAGGACATCGCGGTTCAGGTGAACTTGGCACGGAATGAAGTTGGCAAGTGGCGGTGCCGCTGGCGAGATTCTTGGGAGCAGCTCACGCGATGGGAATGCTTAGAAACTCCTCGTCTATGTGAAGCCATTCGCGAGGTATTGCGAGATCTCTTCCGTCAGTCAGCGCGGGTTCGATATGACCGCCTGCCGAGCCGCATTGAACTCGGTCATCAAGCCGTCGCGAGCCGCCGTGGACATCGTCAGGAGCCGTGCGCATCAGCAATTTGCGACTTTTGGCGACACATCGAACACAACAAATACGCTCCGCCGCCGAGCAATCCCATCAGCAAATCGAGCATCGTGTCATCCAGACCCGGCTGTGTCTGAGTTTTCCAAGTGGCGTCGGAGATGAACTCGGAGAATTCCCAAATCACCGCTGCTAAGCAAGTCCAGCCGATGACGACTAACGGAAAGACGACTCGCGACGGTTCGCCTAAGAGCTTTGATTCTAGTCCGGCTCGATAGGCCGCGCCGAAAAAGTAGGCGATCGCCACGCCGCCAAAAAAGTGCATCGGAACATCGAAGTCGGGAATTCGTCGGTAGACATGAAACACCGCCGCCCCAATCACATGAATCGAAAACACCAGCACCGGTGCCCAAGCCCCCCGACGCGATGTTGTCAAGGTCCATCGAATCAACACCTGTACCAAGCCGTCAGTCATCGTTCGCTCCGTCTAGTTCCGCCGAACCGTGTCCGCCACGAACTACTTCTCCGCGATCACCACGCAGTCATCCAGCCAAGCGTCAATCTCATTGGCTCCGCCGCAGATGACGGAGAGGTGTGTCGCTGACGGAAAATTAGCCAGTTCAGAACGAACTGTCGCCTCGTGCCACTCCGAGTCTGCTTGCTGGTCATCGCTGGATGTCTGGCCCAAGTATTTGCCGTTCTCGAAATACGCGAAACTCACGTGCGGCTCGACACCGCGAGCACGCAGGAATGCCTTCAATGAATACGACTTCTTGCGGTCCACGCGAATCTGAGTAGAGCCTGCCGCAACCCACTCCCCCTTGCCGGTCACATGCAGCGATCGCTTCCCGGCGTGTCGCACGACCTCATCAGCCGAACCCGTTGCCTGACCACCTTCGGCGGCAAAGAAACTCCAGCCAGCCGGACGATCGGCGGCCAGCTCTTCCATGTCGCCGTTCGCCACCCAATTGATGACCGCCGGACGAGGTTCCTCGCGAGCCGTCAGTTCCAAGTCATCAAACCACGCCTTGCCGTTGCCCGCCAGTGCGACCGCCAACTCGATGAAATCCGCGTCCGGAAATTGTTCCAGTTGGTCCGTGACACTGATCTTCTGCCAGCCCGGTGTGCGCGGCTGAATGAATGCCACGCGAGTCTGATCGAGATAATTGCCAGTCGCATCGTAGTAATGGAATTTCACATCGGCCGCAGCCTGTGAGTCTCCTTCGATCTTGGTCCAACCGGCCGCTCGATACCGCTTCATCCGGTCAATCCGCAGCTTGTTCGCGCGCACGACGACGAACTGTCCTTTCCCCTCGGCAAGCAACGAGCGTTTCCCCGTATGACCAGACTGCGCCACTTCGACGCGATAGCCCAGAGCCGGCTCTGAATGAAACCCATTCCACCCGTCGGGTAATCCGTCGGCCCCCAACCGATCCTCGAACGAGGGATTGCTGGCAAGATTTTTCGGCACGGCCTCTTGAGCCAATGACAGTCCCAGGCATGTGGCCAACAGCATCAATGAGAACACGGCCCGAGTCATCGCAGGCATCCTTCGGTTTGAGCGCCGTCATGTTGAAAATAGTTTGGCCAAGATCAACTCCAGACCGACCGGATCGGCTGACCGGCATCGTACAGCGAGAGCACTCGACCTTGAACTCCTCAGTAACCGACCGATGTGATCGTTGCGTTGGTGCAACCAATCTGAACCAGGAATTGACGAAACTCACTTTCCAGATGCGCGTCGCAATTGGTGACCAAGAACTCAACGTCCTCAATCAGTCTTCGGAACTCAGCGGCTTTGAAATGCCGAGGCACGGTCATTTGTTCTGCTCTTCGGAAGGGAGGTGCAGCCAGCGGGTGGCGCTGTTCTTCACCGAACACGATACCGACGGCACTACGACGGCGTCAGCCAAAACCAAATTCCGATCGTCATCGCTGCCAAGGCCAGGCCGATGAGGAAGGCGGGCCAGAAGTGCAGGCCAAAGCGTTCCGCGAATGCGAGCGGCACGAAGAACGGCAATCCCAACGGCACGAGCACCAGGGTCTCACGAGCCAGCCGGCTGATGGCGAACAGGTCACGGTGTTGCTGCCACGACATCACAAACGCGATCAGGCTCACGATCGGCAGCGTCAACAGCAACGCTCCCAAACGCGGGAATCGTTGAGAGATTTGGGACACGGCCACGATGATCGCCGCCGCAATGACTGTTTTAATGATCGCCCACCACATCGCAGACTCCTCTCCGATCGCCATTGGTCAAGTACTATCGTGGTCATGACAATATCTTCTTGAGAATTGGCCCCTCAATCATCGTTCGCTCCGTCTACGTCCGCCGAACCGTGTCCGCCGCGGACGAGGCGGCGGGTCATCAAGACTTCGAAAATCAACATGCCTAAGAACGCCAGCAACAGCCACTGCCATAGTTCGTGTCGAGGCAACTCTTTCGATGCCGCGGCTTGAATGTCGCGCTGCGCTTGGACAAATCGTAAGCGTTCCTCACCGGACAACGTCGTGATTTGCTCTTCAGTCAGCGGCAGGAGGTTCGATTCCGAGCGGTCGGCGTTGACCACGAACAATTCACGCAGCTCACCGGCGGCTGGCGGCTTGATCGTGATTCCCTGAGCCGCGCGCTTCGGCAACGTCTTGCCTGACGCATCCCGCGTCAAGCGGGTAATGTCATCTGGCTCTTTTCGACGCAAGACGTACACGCCCGGCAGCGTCGTGTCGCTGAGCGTCAGTCGTTTTGGAGTTTCGTCTTCATTGAACTGCGGGTTGTGCGGCTCGCCATCCGGCCCTTCAAAGACCAAATCGATCGGATCGATCTTGTTCGGAGCCGCAGCTAGCAGCGATTCGCCGACCGCCACATTGCGGTTGCTCCGTTGCGAGGCGAGTTGAAACAGCAGTTCATGCACGAACGGTACATAGTCTGGCTTGGCTGGCAGCGAACACCATTCAGCATCCAACGGGGCGGTCAGCAACATTACCTGACCTCGGCCGAACTGTCCCGCCACGATGTACGGCGCACCGGTTTGCAGTCGAGCCAGTACGACGGGCGGCTCGCGAGCAATGTTTGATTCGCCGATAACGTTCTTTACGGGTTCAACCGGCACAGGCACCGCGTTTTCCGGCGCGCGATCTTTTCCCGCCACGACCACTTTCCACCAGCGGTTGAATCGCGACGTCGTGAACGCCGCACCGCGCTCGGCACGAAAGCGTTGCAGCCAGGGAGCGTCGAGACTCGCGTTCGCGATCATCACGCCGTCCTCGCGACGATCGGCCGGTTCAAATTCGATCTCGGACAACGTGACCGGCAACAATCCCGTTTCGTCTTTGAACAGCGACGCGGCATAGCGTTCTTTGAGGACTCGTCCACCGAGCGCGATCCCGACCCCGCCGCCGCGATTCGCGAAATCGGTCAGCGCCGCGAGTTGCGATTCCGTCAGTTGCGGCACATTCGCCAGCAGCACGACGGTGAATTCATCCAGTTCGTTGCGGCGCGGAGCCTCGACCGCACCGGGCTTGCCGTTGACGTTCTGCTTTCCGGCCTCTTGACCCGGTTCGCGTTTCGCCGGTTCGGAGAAGCTCGGTTTCCAATCGTTCCAGCTCACTATCGTCGGCTTGATCCACGGCGTTTCGTTGCCTCCGGCGGACAGAGCCGCTCGCAAGAAAAACGTCTCGCTTTGAGTCGGTTGCGTCTGTGGATCACCGTCCACAATCAGCACGGGGACCGCGTCTGCCACAACGATCACCGCCTCACTCGAATTGTCGGTCGGCAGATCGTCGGCATCGAGGGCGACTCGAACCAAGTGCGAGCCGAGCGAATCAAACCGATGTGAGAACTCGACATTCGCTTCGCCGTCGGGAGACAACGACACCGTCACACTGCGATCCGCCAAGCGCTGACCGTCCACTTCAAAATGAACTTGCCGCGTCGCCGGAGCCGATCCGCCACTGTATCGCACCTTCGACTGAAACCTGATCGGGAATCCGATCACCGTCAACTCACGAGTCGGCTGCAATCGTTCGACATGAAAGTTCAACCGCTCAGCAATTGGCTCCGTTTGATCAGCTCCCGCTTGCAGCGCGTTCACAACCCAGATGTGCGGCGCGATCGACGATTGCTGAACGAGGTCATCGACGCGCAGCCACAGTCCTGTGTCCTCGGCGAACCAGCCATGGGCCTGCCCGTCTGTCAGCACGATGATCTCGCGCCGCGGATGCTGACCTCGACTGAGCAACTTGACCGCATGTGCTAGCGCTTCCGGCATATTGGCCGAACTGGTCGGCGGCGGCAGATTCTTCAACAAGTCGCGCACACGGCCGAGATCACGCACGCCCGGCTCAATCAACGGTCGAACTTGCTCGCGAGCTTCGATCACGGCCACAGTGTCACCGGCTCGCAGTGAATCCAAAAACTTTTCCGCCCAACGAGCCGCCGCCAATTGCGGCGTCACCGATGTCGCTTCCCAAGCCATGCTGTAGGAGCTATCGAGAATCAGCACGACATCACGATTCGGCTGTGGCCCGATGTCACCCAGAAACGCCGCCGAAACCCACGGCCGAGCCAACGCGATTGCCAACCAACCGATCAGCGCCATCCGCAACAACAACAGCCACAAATCCTCCAGCCACACTCGTCGTCGAGTCTCTTGGCCGAGTTCCAAGAACTGCATTGCCCCCCAATGCACGAGGTCGTACTTTTTTTTGCTGAGGAGATGCGCGATCAACGGCAGCGCCACTCCGGCGAACCCCGCAAGCATCCATGGATTCAGCAATTCAAAAGACATCGGGTGACACGTTACTCGCGTGGGCCAGATTTTCAATCCGGCTGGGCGAAGTGCCGTATCACGTCATGGATAGATCCGAGCCCCGACCGTCAGGGAGGGGTCAAGTGATGAACACTGCTCCCTGACGGTCGGGGCTCGGAATTGGCCATTTATGAATGTGGGTTAGAAGTCGTGAGCCAGCCGCATCCCGAATTGGTGGATCACACCGTCATTCACTTTGTCGAGTTGCGAAGACCGTTGGAGAGCGGCGTAGTTCCACTGAATCTTCATGTTCGGATTCAGGAACCAGTTCACGCCCAAGGTGTATTCCTGGAGATACCCCCCTTTGACCAAGCCGTCATTGAGATCAGCGACTCCGTAACGCAATCCAACCTGCCAAGCTCCAGGACCGTTGCAGCAGTCTTTCCAACTGAAATTGCGATCTGGAGTGACTCGACCGAAAGCTCCATTCTTGCGTTCGTATTCGCGAGACTCGCCCGTCAGGAAATACAGTGCTTCCGCATAGTAGGAATTGGTGAAAACGTTCCCTAGAGATGTGGTTGGGCTTCCCATTCCAAACCCTTTGGTTTTTTCGGCAATTGAGAAACAATCGTTGTTCCACGAGCCGATCCATTCCGATGCAAACGAAAGCGGGCCATCGACCACGACGAATTCTGCGGCCGCCAAGTACTGCCGATGGCTGATGAACGTCCCCGTGTCGCCATAGACCGTTGCCTGATTACCCGTGCCGTTGCGCAACGACCGAGTCCGAAGCCGTTGAGCTCCTTGGTCAGGATCGCGAACACTCCCGGCGAATCCAAAATGCACGACTCGTTCGCAATCGTGGCAATACAGCGGCGTGTAAGTCACACGGCCATCCAACGCGTATTCGTCGTTGCCAACGTTGTAGCCAAACACATTGGCGTTGTTCTTAAAGGCACCCAACCACCAAGTCCCATTTTCCTCATCCCAGGTGTTGTAAATCATCGCCCCTTGCGAGAAGCCGTTGTTGAACGGACCGGCGTACAGGTCTTGCAAGAACGACCGTTCCATAAAGTTCAGAAAACGGCTGCTCGTGTTGTGTTCGAAGCCGATCGGTTCCTTGAGGTTACCGACCTTCAGATTCGCGCCGAATATGACTTCTTTGAAGATGAACCACAAATCTGTCGGCGCGGTGACGTTGATCGTGTTGCCCTCCGTATTTTTTCCACTGTTTGGATCACGACTGGTCGAATTCACGAAGTCGAATTCCGCGCAATACTCGATCGTCTCATAGATCGTGCCGTCAGCCCGTAATCGAGCACGACGAAATCCAAGAAAGTCGGAATCATGAGTCTGTCCGTCGATACCCCCAGTCCCTTTGAGAGCGCCGGGGTTGGGACCGACAAGGACCGAATCGAATTGTGTTCGTCCGCCGATGTGGACCTTGAACGCCTTGTCCGGCGAGACGAACTCAAGACCGTTGTTCCATTTGGCCTTCCAATCCCCTTCGCCCGGCTTTCGATCAGTTTCGGTGTAACTCATTTCGGAATTGCTGCCGCTGCTTGGCGAATGGGAGATTGTGCCAATGGGGCCGGGTTGATTGTCGGTCATTGGAATGTTTGGCATCGAGATCATTTCGGAATTGGCGAATTGGATCGCCGACGACGTTCCTGGCAGTGAACTGTTCCCAGGTGAGGACACTGTCGCTGGCGAACTCGATCCGAGTGACTGAAGAAGTTTGCGATTCTCCCTCTCCAACTTATCGATCCTTGCCTGGAGGTCACCGACTCGCGTTGTTGTAGGAGCCGAACGGTCACTATTGGCGGAATTTTGAGACGCTGTCCAACGCGTCGTCTCCGGCTCGGCACCGAACAAGACGCCTCCGAAAAGACCCAAGGCGAACAGGCTTGGAATCAGGGTTCGTCGATGGTCCGGCATCTCGGACCTCCTTATTACACTGGAGAATGTGCGTCGTTTGATTCAACGAGAATCGGTCCGGTGACAAACGCCCGTCGTTAAACAGAATCGGCTGCGCAAACTTCACCAATTGAGTCGATTTTAACGATTCTCACACTTCGGAGGTTTTCGCCGAAACGCGTGTATCGCGAAAGCACATCAAGACTACACACGATCTTCACGCAAACTTCACGTTTTGAACGCAAAGTGAACCGCGAAGGCTTTGGTCGTTTCAGTCGCAAGCGCGGCGGGGCCGAGCCAACGAGCACAACGAAACAGGGGCGTTGTGATGTTGCGAGTGAGTGGACGGTTTACGAAGTTTGCGGTTCTTGGTCTTGCGACCACAGTTTTGAGTTTTGGCCAATTAGGTCGCACTGCGGAAAAAGTCGCGATCTCAGACGCGGCTTTGGAATTGCATCAGAAGTCGCTGGTGTTCGATGCTCACAACAATCTGGTGATGCAATTGCGGAAGCAGTCGCTGTCGGCCGAGTCAGTCGATTTGCAGCAAGATCAAAAAACCTGGCACACCGACATCCCGCGGCTGAAACTCGGCGGCGTCGGGGCGGAATTTTTTGCTACCTTCGTTAGTGCCGATGCCGTCAAGAAGGGGATTGCCGTTCGCGAAACGCTCGAACAGATCGAGCAGTTAAGCAAGTTGTTTCAACGAAACGCCGACTCGATGGAGTGGGCCGGCCAAGCGAGCGATGTCGAGCGCCTGCATCAGGCTGGCAAAGTGGCGTCGCTGATTGCCGTCGAAGGGGGCAATGCGATCCAAAGTTCGCTGCCCGTGCTGCGAGCCTATCACCAAGCAGGAGCACGCTGCATGGCGTTGACTCACGACGACACCACCGAATGGGCGGACGCTGCGCTCGATAAAGCGACTCACAAAGGATTAGCCAAGTTCGGCGAGCAAGTGGTCGCGGAAATGAATCGGCTCGGCATGTTGATCGACTTGTCGCACAGCTCGGAAGAGACCGTCAAGGACGTGCTGGCGATCACGAAAGCTCCGGTGATCTTCTCTCACTCGGCGGCTTACAAGTTGGCTCCGCATCCGCGAAACGTCAGCGATGACGTGTTGAGACTGGTTGCCGAGAATGGCGGCGTGGTTCAGATCAATTTCTTCGCTGGATTCTTGACGGCCGACACCGTGAAAGCCTACGACAAGCGGACGAAGGCCGCCGCCGAACTGAGAAAGTCGTTCAAGACGGACGAACAATTCAAGATCGCATTGACCGCGTGGCTGAAGGAGCATCCGCTGCCGACGACCAGCGCGAAAGATGTCGTCAATCACATCGACCACATCGTTAAGGTTGCGGGCATCGACCACGTTGGACTTGGTTCCAGCTTCGACGGAATCGTCAGTGTTCCGCAGGATTTGCAAGACGTTTCGTGCTTCCCGTGCCTGACCCAAGAGATGCTCGACCGGGGCTATTTGCCCGAAAAAATCCAAAAGGTGCTCGGCGGCAACACGCTGCGAGTGCTCCGCGAAGTCGCCGGTGGCAGCACTCCGACACAAGACGCAACTCCCGAAGTGACGGCTCCAACGACTGCGGCCAGCGGCGGTGAATGAGGGTTCTAGCTAGTAGTTCACCTGGAACTGCAACCGCAGGAATTGACCGTCGTATTGGCGGTAAGAATTCGACGACAGCGCGTTGGTATTGGTGCGGTCGGTGACCAAATAGGACAGCGTCCATTCCGCGGACGGATTGACTTGCCACTCCGTGCCGAACTCCCATTCGCTGATCTTCGCATACGGAGCGTTTCGCTCGGACTTATAGCCACCCTTGTAGTGCGAGTAACGGACGTACGGGAAAAATGTCCCCCAGCATTCGTGGTCGTACTTGTACAGCAGCATGGCATAGCCGCCGGACAACGATCGGTTTTCAATGAAGCCGCCGGGATTCGCGACGGAGACGGTTGGGTTGAGTGCCGGTCCATTTCCCACCGTCCATTCGGACTGAAATCCAAAGGGCTGCGGGTACCAGATGAACGAGGCGGCCAGACGTTGGTCATTGAATCCATCGCGGGCGCGAGCGTCCGACGTTCCGGTTCCGGTCGGAGTCGCGTCCTTTGTGCCGTCTTTCAGGCTGTTGTATCCGGTTCCGGCGACGGTGTATTCGCCGGTGTAACCTTGCAGACTGACCTCCGAGTATTGGCCATTTTCCCAACTGATCGGCAGGGTCACGCGAGCCGCGAAGTGAACGTCGTCGTTCGTTTCCAACAGCGAGCCACCTTGACCGTTGTAGGCTCCGAAGCCCAGCAAGCCGTAGTTGCCCGATCCCTTCAACCCCTTTTCAAGAACCTCTTTGAAAAAGTCCTGAGCCCAGGTTGGTGTGTAAAAGAAGAATGCACCTAAATCTCGTTCGTTCTTCACGGCACTGTTGAGCGCGTCGGTTCGCTCAAAGGGAATGCGGTTGGAACTCGACTGCAAGTTTTCCCAGCCGTAGGGAACTTTCGATTGGCCGATCCGCAGCCGAAGTTCCTTTTCTTCATCGAAGTAATAGTCCGCGAACCAGTCGCGGACTTGAGCGAAATGAGTGTTGTCGGTGCTGCTTGGCGTTGTGACGGCAAAGTCGGTTTGCAAGTACACATAAACTTGTTCGTGTACATCGCCAGAAACCGTTAGCCGCGCTCGCCGCATCAGGAAGTTCTGGTCATTCGCAATCGAGCGATCGGTGACCGAATGTGCCGAAGCGGAGCCTTTCTCTCTGTGAGTTTCTTCACTCAATCGAAATTGCGCATAGCCCCGAAGGCTTAACTTATCGAACCACTTCTTGGGTTTCGGGGCTTCTTTTTTGACCTCTTTTTCTTTGCTCCCGTCGGACTTTGTGCTGTCGGAACTCTGAGGCTGCTCGACCACCGGTGTGTTGGTCATTTCGCGAACGATGCCAATTTCTGGATCGTGAGCCGCAAACAGCGGGGCCATGTGGAGCGGACTGTAACCCGCCTGCATGATCTCCGAGAACGATTGGTCGCGCAGCTTGCGGTTCTCCGTCTGCAATTCGGAAATCTGTGACTCGGCTCGTTCGAGCCGTTGCCAGAATTCCTCCGGATTGATCGGCCGAACTCCGACCAATGACGGCTGAGTGGCTTCAGCTTGAAGTCGTGCCGGTTCGGCTGAGACTTTGGTTGAACCAAGATCCGGCCCTAAAGCCGGATCGGCAGCGAGTGCCAGCGATGCACACAACAAACTACTTGATCCGAGACATGCCAAGCGACTGCGATGCATCCACATTCCTGAGTCCTTTTCGATGTGTCCAAAAACAGATTCCAACCGCTCTTGAGTCTGACCCTGAGTCAAAGCCCATTTCAGCCGATGTCCGGTGGGTTGTGATGAAGTTATCGGAATGTCCGGTTCTGTCGGAAAAACCGGGGAAGCTCGCCGAAGCCAGTCTTAACAATTCTGGCGGCATTAAGTCGGATAACCGCTACAGCTTCACAGCCCGAATCCCGGCGAAATTACCCAGTCGCCCTAACCGAAAAACTCGCGATCAGAAATCGAAGCCGACTCGCATTCCGAAGATATCCGAATGCGTGCGGCCTTCAACCGGATGATCAGCCGGTGGTCACTGGAGTCAGAGTCGGCATCGGCCGAGCGACCATGGGTCTCTCGCAACCAACGGCCGGTTCGTCAGGATCAAAATGACTCATGCGGCGTTGTCGTTCGGATCGGATCGGGTGCGATCGCAGACTTGGAAGTTCCGGCGGGTCGCGGCGGGATTCGCGTGCCGGATGGGGGCGCGATCGTAGGGCTGTTGGCCTCGCACTGAGGGCAGAGGTCTTCGACGACCCACTTAAAGCCGGGCACGGTTTTGGTGACGGTGCGCTTCATCAACTTCTTTTTCTTATAGACCTTGGCACCGCAACCAGGAACCCATTCGGTCCAAACGAAACGCTTCGGTTCGGAACAGGGAGCTTTCGGGTCGCAACATTCATCGGCCACAAAATCCTCGTGCTGGCAGCCAGGTTGGCTCGGACCGGGAACGCAGAAGTCTTCACATTGGCAGCCCCACTGAGTGACGGCGATCTTTTTGTCTTCGCACACCAGTCGGCAGACTTTTTGACAACCTTCTGAACCGCCGCAATGTGCACAGCAACCGATCCCCGCGCGAGCGACTGCGGCAACGGTGGCTGCCAGGCCCAGCGACAGGAGTAATCCGAGGATCATTCGCGGCGAACAAAAAGGCATGTCAGCGTCCTTGTGATGAAAGTGTTGTCGCTTACCCGTAGCCACGCTCGCCAGAGCGTGGGAAGCCTTGAAAAGCCCACGCTCGGGCGAGCGTGGTTACCAATTGAAGTCGAATCGCATGGCCAGCAGGTCGGATTGAGTTGAGCCAAACGTGGTCTGTCCGTTGGTGACGGGATGAATCCAATCGAACATGACACGGGTCCGGTCGGACCAATACCAGTTCATGCCGATAGTCAAATCGTTATATACGCCGCCAACTTGGACCTTTTTGACAACGTCGTTGAAATTGCTGAGGTCCAAGTACGACCAACGAGCTTTTGCTTCCCACGCACCAAAGCCGTGGCAGCCCGGAACGGCAAAGACATTGTTGAACGGCGCATTCCGGCCGAATTGAGCACCGTGCTGGCCGAAGCGCTCGTAGATGCGATTTTCGCCCGTCAGAAAATAACTGACGTGAGCGTAAGCTCCCCAGGCATTGGCCGCGCCGCCGGTGGTGCGATTCACATTGGACAGAAAACCTTCGCTTTGCAAAGTGAACTGGCCCCACACGGTCGCAAACTCCAGATTGCCGGTCGTGTGCGAGTCGGCCGCGATCGCACCGCTGTCGATCAACCGTGGTCCTTCGTGGATTTGAGGCCGAGCGCGAAAGCGAACGCTGTGGTCTTGGTCCTTCGTGTAGAGAATTCCGGCCCCGGTGTGAACAAGGTAGCGGCCATTGGACGGCTCGTCGTAATAAGGCAGCCAGGTGACACGGCCGCTGAGTCGCAAACCCTGATTGTCGTCGATCCGCTCTTTG
>JANMIF010000490.1:0-4269 GCA_031375695.1 Planctomyces sp. | reverse complement strand
TGCCGAACTTCTTCTCGATCGAATCCGCCAAACTCTCCGTGAGTAAGTCGGTGTTGGAATCCGATCGTGGGTTGAATCGTTCGACTCCCTCACCCTGTCGCTCAGCCACATTGGCGATGGCGTCATGCCCACCATGCGGTGCCGAGAGAATGATCGGCAACTCACCCGACTCGATCGTGATGAGGTTCGCAGTCTTCTCTTGTGTCGGCTTCGGTTGTGCCAATGCCCATCGCGAATCGAGACCTGCCAGAAGTAGGCACAGCGTCACGACGGCCGTATAGATTCGCGCTGGCATGCCCACGTCCTTACTTGGAGTTGAAGAGGTTACTGCCGATGATCAGGTGGATCAGGTCGCCCAGGCCATCATCCCGTCGTCTGAATTGTGCGGTCAAGCTGTCGATGTCAGCACGGTCACCAAACGAAAGTGGTCTGCCGAGAGCGTAAGCCGACAGCTTATGCACCATCGCTCGGGCAAATTGATCTTGCCGGTCCGTGAGCAAATATCGCTTGAGCCCATCCACCCCAGCCAGCGTCTGCCGATTGAAGAGTTTTGAAGACGCATCGACTGGCTGGTTCTTGACGTGAGTCCGATAGGCTCCGAGGGCATCGTAGTTCTCAAACGCGATTCCCCACGGGTCGATCTTGGAGTGACACGAGATGCAGGCCGGCTTGTTCCGGTGATTGGCGATCCGTTCTTTCAGAGTCATATTCAGAATCTCCGGGTCGGTCAGATCGACTTCGGGGACATTCGGCGGAGGCGGGGGCGGCGGATCGTCGAGGATGCGTTTCAGCACCCAGACGCCTCGCTTGAGAGGATGCGAATCCGTGCCGTCGGAGTTCATGGTCATGATCGCCGCGCTCGTCAACAGGCCGCCTCGATTTGTTTGAGGGGTGATTGGCACGCTACGGAAATGAGGGCCGTAAACCTTGGGAATCCGATAGTGAGCCGCAAGTCGCTCGTTGACCACGGCGTAATCGGAATGAATGAAGTCCATGACGCTGCGGTTGTTCTTCAGGACTTCCTCGAAGAAGGCAACCGGCTCTTCCAGCATTGCATCTCGCAAAGGGTCGTTGGCAGCAATGTGAGTGACGCTATTCATCCTCTCCAGACCCAGCCATTGCTCAACGAAGTTCTGCGAGAACCGTCTTGAGCGCGGGTCCGCCAACAGGCGTTTGATTTGTGCGGCCAGAACCTCTGGCTCTCGAAGCTTCCCCTGCTCCGCGTGTTTCAACAGTTCGTCGTCAGGAATACTGGACCAGAGAAACATGGAGAGGCGGCTGGCAAACTCCAGCTCACTGATCCTTGCCGAGGATTTCGTCTCCTCGGCCGTCACTCGTTGAGTCAGATAGAGAAACTCTGGAGTGGCCAGCGCGGTCGCCAGCACTTCGACCATCGCGTCTTCGAACGTCGCGAAGCCGGGCCGGTACTTCGCGAACAGGTCCATGAACTGATCGACCTCCGGCGAGGTGACGGGGCGACGCCAGACACGCTTCAGGAACCGATTCAGCACCTCGCGGCCATAGACCTGTTCGTCACTCTTGTTGCCGCTTTCAAAGAAGATGTCGGTGTGAGTCTTCGGCGGCCACTGCTCGTAAAACGGAGCGCTGATTTCGACGTGGTCGATCAGCACTTGCAGAGGTTCTTCTCCGCCGGGCGCATTCGAGACATTGTGAATGTGCAGAAACTCATCCCGTCGCGGAAATGTTGTGGTGAGTTTTCGAAAGGGGTTGCGCTGGATGTCGCTGAGCGGGATGTCGAAGTGAATCCATTGAGGGTCATCGGCTGAAGCCGTCACCGGGATGTCGCGCTCGCTTGCGGTCTGCGAGAAGTTGGCGTCGTTGCTGGTGTGAGCACTGAAAATCAGGCGCAGGCTCGCGTACTCGTCAGGGTTCATCGTCGAGCGACCGGCTCGAATGCGAACGCGCATGATCCCGTCGTCGGGAAGAAAGCGATCCAGGTCCAGCTTCAGTTCATTGGACCGAGGTAGCACGAGCACGACCGGAGAAACCGGCGGCGTTTGCCCCGCAACGGCTCCGTCCCGAGGCAGGGTCTTTCGCTCTGCAAACGGAATGGTCTCGCCGGTTTCTCGATTGAAGAGCTGCTGCTGATTCCGCGGCTTCTTTTTGTTCTTCTTACCCTGGTCGGAGTCCTTGTCGTCCTTTTTGGACTCCGCCTTCGCCATCTCTTCCGGCATCGAGATGATGTAGGTGACCGCCTGCGGACGCTCACCACTCACGGTGGCTCGCTTGAGCGCTTTCAGCCCAAGCTCGCGATAAGTCTCGAACTGCATGACGGACATCTGCAGCAATTCGGAGCTGTTCTTGAATCCGTCCTCAGATGCGGTTTCCGGCGGCAGCTTGTTCGCAAGGGCATACGGCAGCCCCAGCAAGTCCTGCAGAGCGTAGTTGTATTCGTACTTCGTCAGCCGGCGAAAAGACGAATGCTCCTTGCTGCTGCGGCGTACGAGGGACGCTTTATTCAGTTCCTCGCTAAGCCAATCCACAATGCGTCCGCGATCCGCATCCGCGAGCACGTAATCCGGTTCGTCCTTGGGAGGCATCTCGGATTTGCCGAGAGCGTTGAAGACCTCGTGCCATCGCTCCACATCGGGTCCGGCCACCAGGTCAGGATTCAGTTGGTCAATGCGAAGTCGGCCCTCAGACCTTTCGGGACCATGACAAACCAGACAGCTCTTTTTCAGGATCGGTCCCACCGACTTCTGAAAGTCAGCAACGTTGGCCTTTGGAATGGCGTCGGTGACCTTCGTCTCAATGCCGGCTTCTTTCAGGAATCGAGATTTCAGACGCCCCGATTCTCTGGCAGTTTCCAAAGTGATCGGAGTCTCCGGACCATCGGCTGCCAGAAGCGTGCCGGTGCTGCCGATGACCAGCAGAATGGTGATCTTCAGGATGCTCATAGGCGGCTTTTCGTTCATAGGCAACTTCGGGGTGCGATTGATGCACTGGCGGACCAGCGACCGAACGGGGGGAATTAATCGGCGGGGGATTCTTGGGGGACTGTGCTTCGACAGGGCATGGCTCTTTCAATAATGGTGCGACGACACGCCGAGTCAGTGTAGTAGTGCCGAGCGATCGCTGTCAGCAATCGTCTCCAAACGAGAGGCCACGTTTGACGCAGGATCGCAACGCTGTGCCCTCGGCGTCGGTCTCCGTCTTGTGAGCGGCAAGGCGCTAGCCGCCGGTCCGTATTCGTTCGGAACCGGCGGCTTGCGCCTCGCCGCTCACGGGATGACACGAGAATGAACTGCACCGAGTGAGCGCCGGAAAAAAATGCGAGCGGCTTGAGAAGATCGCTCGCATTCCAAGAATGGCGCCACACGCATTACTCAGGACGCTTCGGACGTTCGGGGCGTTCGCCACCTTCGTTTGGGCGACCGCCGCCGCCATTTGGTGGTCCGCCTGCTCCGCCTCGTGGTCCTCCGCCGCCGGGACCACCTGGACCGGGGTGTTGTTGGATGAAGTCGGCGATGAATTTCTTCAACTCATCCTGGCTGAGCTTGCCGTCTTTGTCCGCGTCGAATTCCATCGCGTGAGTCAACATGCGATCGGGATTCACGGCCGGTCCGCCACCCTGACCGCCGGGGCCACGTTGCCCGCCGCCAGGACCGCCTGGTCCGCCACCTTGTCCACCGGGACCGCGTCCGGGAGCACCTTGCCCGCCGCCGCCGGGGCCTCGACCACCGGGTGCGCCGGGGCGACCACCTTCGGGACGTCGACCTTGTGCTTCTCCACCGCGACCGCCGCCGGGAGGAGGTCCGCCGGCTCCGCGTTCACGTTCGCCGGGACCGGCACCGGGACGATCTTCAGGACGGTCGCGCGGACCATCGCCTTCAGGTCGGCCGCCACCCGGACCACCTTGGCCCGGACGTCCTCCTTGTGGTCGGTATTCGTCGTCGCTGAGTTTGCCGTCTTTGTTCTTGTCGAGCTTCGACAATGCCTCGGTCGCGTTCTTCAGTTCGTCGGCCGAGATCACTCCATCGTGATCGGCATCGAGCGCTTCGATAATCGGACTCGGCGGCCGACCACCGCCGGGACCGCCCGCGCCAGGACCACCAGGTTGTTGAGCAATCGCCGTCGCCACTCCAGCAGCGGCCAGCATTCCAAGCATCCACATCCAACGTTTCATGACAGTTTCTCCAAAGGGTTTTCGAGAGGCGGTGATTCGCAGGAACAGTAGCCACCCTCGCCCACAGCGTGGGAGGTTTGTTGAATACCCACCCACTTGGCGAGCGTGGCTACCAAAAAGGG
>JANMIF010000487.1:0-5390 GCA_031375695.1 Planctomyces sp. | reverse complement strand
GAATGGGGACGACAGCCTGCTGGGCCTGAATGGCAACGACAGCCTGTTGGGTGGCACAGGAGCCGACACGCTCGGCGGCGGAGCCGATGACGATGTCCTCGATGGCGGCCGCAACGACGACTTAATCCTTGGTGGACTTGGCAACGACAAAATCCGAGGCGATCACGGCAATGACACGATCAGTGGCGAGGACGGCCTGGACACGATCAACGGTGGTGACGGCAACGACTCGATTCAAGGTGGAACCGGGAATGACCTCGTCAACGGTGGCAACGGTGATGACTTCCTGAACGCCGGTGCCGGCAACGACATCGTGGTTGGAGGCGACGGGCGCGACACATTGCGAGGCGGCGGCGGCAACGATGTCCTGCTCGGCCAAGACGGCGACGACAATATCGACGGACAAGCCGGCATCGACACCGTTGCTGGTAATCAAGGGGTCGATGTGATTGCCGATCCGATCGCTGAGATCAACGAGGCATTTGCGTTGAGCACCGAACTGCTGACGAAGCTGGAGGCTCTGTAAGCGTGCCGGTTTCAGATATCAGATTTAACACCCGACCGTAAACTCAGTCCGACTTCCTCCAGCCACTCGGCGGTCGGCAAGCCATACGGTCGAAATTTCTCATTGCTCCCTTGATCGGCAAGATGCAGGATCGCGCGGTTCTCACCCAAGCGGCCGGCAAGCGGTGTGTCGATGATGTTGCTCGAATCCGATTGGCTCAATTGGAACACGATCCGCAATTCAAATTCACGCAGCGACGACGAACTGAACGAGCGTGTGACATTGTTGTACGTGTCGGACCAGACGATCGTGTGAATGCCAAGTCCGGGGCCGTTCTTGGTCAAGTCGGTGAAGAGTTTGCCGGGATTGGCTTTCTTCTCGCCGCTGCCGCCAAAGCTGAAGCCGAAGTCGTCGTCTGCTTTTCGCAGGTCGCGAAACTTGCCGAGATTGAACATCACTAAAAAGATCGGCGTCTCCTCACGCAAGCCGCCTTGCTCGCGACGAGCCAACTCGGCAGTCAACGATTCCAGCACAGACGGTACATCACGCCCGTCGCCAACTTGGCTCGATTGCGGTATCGCCTTCGCCACTTGCCGCCAGATGGGCATCGAGTCGCTCGCCGCCATACCGCCATCGAGAATGATGAACTGTGGCGGAATCGGAGATGAAGGATCGCTTGCTTGAGGCGCGATTTGACACGCCAAGCTCACGATGCCAGTAGCGATCAAGCCGGTCGCTCCTTGTTCGTTCTGACCGACGATCATCACGTTCTGCCCACCCTGCGGGCGGAAGCTGACAGTTGTCGGATCTTTGATCGCGACCGCTTCGCCCAGCCACGCAATCCGCTCCGGCAGCGAGCCATCCCATATCGGCGTTTGAATCAACGTGGCGAGATCACTGTTGCGGCGCGGGTCGGCCGGGATGTTTCCTTCAAAGATGATCGCGGGCGTGACGTGCGGTTTCCGGCGAACCGTCAACTCCTGCACCTTGCCGAGATAAAAGTCGCGACGATCATCATCCAGCCAGCCGATCTGGAACGGGTGATTGCCCTCCATCATCCCGTTGGCATCGTTGTAGATCGCTTCGCCCGGTCGAGTCAGAAGTCGCGCGGCGGTGTTGTCTTCGGAGAGAATTAGATGCGCATCGCTCTCGCTGCACTGCAACGCGATGCGGACCGCCATCTGCCCCAGCGTGCTGCGAGCCAACGAGTAAGCACCCCCCAGCGTTTGCGATCCGAGCAACACATGAATCCCGAACGCACGGCCTTGCCGCACTAGCCGGTCGAGCAACAGCGCTGCCGATTGCGCGTGTTTGTCATCCTCGACAAAGAACTCTTGGAACTCGTCCACGACCAGCAAGATGCGTGGCATGATTTCCTTCGGCCGAGCGGCTCGGAAGCTGCCCAAATCCTGCACGCCGACATCACGAAACAGATCGCCCCGTTCCTTTAAGACTCCGTCCAGCCGTTCGAGCACACTGACGCCAAACTCCCGATCGCTTTCGATCGCGATGACTCGCGCGTGCGGCAATTCGTGAGTCGCATACGTTTTGAACTCGACCCCTTTTTTGAAGTCGATCAAGTAAAACTCAAGCTGCTCCGGCGAGTAATGTAGCGCGGCGTTCGTGATCAAGATGTGCAGAAACGTCGATTTCCCTGAACCCGTCTTGCCGGCGATCAACACATGCTGCGACGTCCCCTTGCCCAACTTGAGGTGTTGCAATTTCGTCGCCCCGGCCCGGCCGAGCGGCACATCCAGCCCGCGACTGCTGTCGCCCGTCCACATGACTTCGTCCTTCGGCGCGATCCGTTCAAAGGCGACTTCGACGCGCCGCGCATCCTTCGACGCATGCCCAGCTTCCTTGACTAGCTTTGTGAACAACTCCGGCTCCGGCGGCTGATCAAACGTTAGTGCTAGCTCACTCAGAATCGGATCGACCGCGCGAAATTCTCCCGTAGGCGAGTCGCTCCCGCGATTCGCATTCGTAAATCCCAGTGGTTCAATCGCTGCACGCTGCGACAACAACTGCACATCTTCGTTCGTCGAGACTCCAGCACCGGCGTCGATCAGACCCGGCAACCGAGTCCGCGCCGCCTCTTGAGAGGTCACCCAATTGAACACCGTAGCGTTCTCTTCCAAATCATGCAGATCAAAGTTGAGCGGAGCACGCAACTTCAAATCGACGCTCGCCAGTACGAACACCCCGCAGCGCGGGCCGCTTTGAGCAATGCTGACGATTCGCCGTGCTGCCTGTTCGCTGAAGTTCGCCGGGAAATTCGCGACCACCAAAACGCGATAAGGCTCGGCCACTTCGCCGGCGTATTCGTTGTACTCCTGTATCGACCGAAACTCGTTTCGCAAATATTTCTGAAACACGTTCTCCATGTGCTCGGTTAGATCAGCCAAACGCTGATCGATCTGCTGTGCCTCGGTCCAGATGCGGCTAGTGATCATTAACTCGTCGTAATCGACCAGGTGCATGAACGCCGCGAAGTTGTCACCCAGTCCCACCGGATCGAACACCGTGAATCTGACCTTGCCTCCGGGAATCGTCGTCAGCAGCCGCAACATCGCGTTTTGCAAGACAGCCACCGCCGCCTCACGGCCTTCGTCCCGTACCTTCAACAACAGCGACGGCCGATCAGGATACGGCAAGCATGCCGGCAAAGCGTATTGCGTCTGTTCCGGCATCAGTTGCGGCTCTGCTGGGATCGCATTCGGCACGACGTTCAGATTGACCTTGAACTCACCGAGACGCAGCGCCGGCGGAACCGACTTTGGCAGCGCGAGCGGTGCCGATCCCAAATCTCGCCACGACCGGAACCACTCATCCGACATCCGATTTGATTCCGCAGCGCCCGCCTGCAACTGCCGCATTCCATCCATCCAGGCTTCCGCCATTGCCAGCCACGCCTGCTGAAACTTCTGGCTGCAAGCAACCGCGTCTTCGTCGTGTAGCTTGCTGAGCTTGTCCAGATCCCACTCGAAACGGGACTTCAGTTTGTTCAGCCGTCCTGGGAAATCCTGTTCCGCATATTCCAGTTGTTGATCTCGCCGTTTAGTGATCTGCTCCATCAACGCCGGATACTTCAAATCCGCCGCCCTGCGCTCCGCCAGACGAGTCGCCTCCGTCCGTGCCAGCGTTGACTCGACTTCGTCATCCGCCTTCTTGGTCGCTGATGTTCGCTTGGCCGTTATGACTCGCTTCCAGTCGAGGAATTTTTCCTCTCGCTGTTTCAGCTCGGCATCCGACAACTTCAACCAACGCTGGCGAGACTTGTTCGCCACCAGATGACGCTCAAACAGCGCTTCGTAAACCGGCGACGTCTGCCCTCGGCTAATCGCTAACAGAATCCACATCGTGATGAACAACGGCAGCCACATCACGCCACCGCAGAACACACGCCACTCAATCGGTTCGACTTTCGTCTCGATTGGCAGCACCGCCGGATCAATCAAAAAACCCGTGATTCCTGCCAAGACAACCCATGAGACCAGAAAAATCACCCATGGCCTCCATCCCGCGAACAACGCTGGAATCCGCAGCTTGCGAAGCTCGACCAAATGCCCACGCACGGCTTCGCTCGCTTCACGAAACTGAGCGGCCACCGTTTCCAGATCATTTGTCGCCAGAGTCTTGTCCGGAGCCGGCGCATCCACTTCGATCCCTTGCCGCCGTACCAACATCAACAAGTCGGCCGCTTGCTTCTGTGATTCCAGTTCGTCCCCTTCGAGCTTCAGTTGCTCGCGAAGCTTGTCGATGTTCGCGCGGAAGACTTCGAACTGCTGCTTCGGACTCCCCTCGGCCTCTTCATCGAAGTACGACTGCACGACCCACAAATCTTCTTCGTGCTTTTTCTTCGCCGCCTCGACATCAATCTCCGCCTGCCGCTCAGTTGCCCGCAGAACTTCGGAGTACTCCGACTGCGCGGAGGCATGATCGTCGGCATATAGCGTTCCGGCCTCGATCACCACCCGATCGTATTCCGCCTGAGTTGTCTCACGTTCGCGTTCGTAGGTTTCCGTCCGCCGCTGAGTCGCCTCTTCAAAATCCCGTTCGAGCTCCGCCGACTCCGCCCGATAACGCTCCGCCGCCGCATGATCCTGTTGAAGCCGGTCCGCAACCAGTTGCTGCAACCGCCGCCACCACTGAGCCTGCGTCTCCGGAGCCAACGGCGCATCATCCGGCGCCCTCGTGTCGCTCGGAACGACCGATTCCAGCGCGGCAAACATCGGTTCCAAAGTGGCGGTGTCACTCATGCTGTGAAATCAAGTGAGGCAGAAAGAGGTGCTCTACGAATCAAAACGGCAAAACACCGAACATTTCCACGTCCGGCCCTCGCAACCTAACCCGAAGCGCACAACGCCAGCAAGCGCACGGCGTCGGGTGTTTGGTTTTTTGGGATTGGCGGGACGGAAGCGTCGTTCGTGGATAACGGTGTCTTTCCGCCATTTTCAAATGTAGATGTCCATTTCCCAAACACGGCGGGTTGGCGTCAACGGTATGGATGACGAGTGGAGAGAGATTTGTTAGCCGCACCGAGCGAGCGTTGGAGGGGCGCCAGGAGGGTTTTGGTTTGGGCGAGTTGTTGGCGGAAGAGGCTCAGTCTGCGTTCAGGCCAACTCAGAACTTCGGTCACCACTTGGCTGAGTGTGAAGACGGGCAGATGTTTTTGCAGCGACCGCAGCACGCTGGTGATCACGCTTTGTCACTGGGCTCCCTGCGGCGTCTTGTTCGTGCGGCTGGTTTTACGACACCGAGCCGGTCCGCGCAGTTCGCGTTCCGAGACGTTGTTGGTGGGTTCTACTTCCGGGTGACGTACGAACGTGAACAGCTCGTTGGTCGCCACCAAGCGAAACAACTCTTGCACCAAGTTGGCGAAGTC
>JANMIF010000472.1:0-3172 GCA_031375695.1 Planctomyces sp. | reverse complement strand
AAGAGATCGCCGAGCTGTATGGCTTTCGCTGGAATTCGGAATTGGACATCCGCAGCATCAAGTCCTCGTGGAATCTGAGTCACGTCCGCTGCCAGTCGCCGGAGATGGTGCATCGCGAAGTGTGGACCACGATTCTGGGAGACAACCTGATCCGCACGACGGCGGCGGGAGCGGCCTGCCTGCATGGCCGGCAACCGCGACAAATCAGTTTCACCAGCACCTGTCAGTACGTGTTGGCGTCCTGGATGACGTTGTCGATGGGCTTGATCGCGACCTCGTCGTTGTCGAACTACTTGTCGTTGATGCTCCGACAAATCGCGGCATGCGAAGTCGCCAACCGACCCGGTCGTTTCGAACCACGCGTCCTCAAACGCCGCCGCCACGGCTACAAACTCAGGCAACAACCACGAGCCGTACTCAAAGCCCAACTCCAAAATGCCAACCACAAAACATGACTCACTTTAGAATCACGACAGTGCCATTCGCGACTGACCACTTTCTGCTTTCCCGTCGCCGGTTCGGGATCGAGAGCAGCTATCGTCAACTGCAACAGGCCCGCATTCGGACCCCCAAACTGCGGCTGCTGTTTGTGGGTGTGGCGTTGGTCCTTCGCAACGTCTGGGTTTGGCTGCACGCCACCCGCCTAGCCGACCCTGGCGCCGAACTGCGACTCGAACGACTCCGCTTCCGACGGCTTCTCGAATGGCTCGCCATGTACGCCTACTCGCAACTCCACGATAACTTACCGCCTTACGTCGAGACCGATGGTTGAGGCAAACTTGGAAGTACTGAAATTCACAAAACATCTGCACCGGGCAATTGATGGTGGCGATCGAAATCGAAGATCATCACTGCTTCGTGATGACGTCCGAGTGGCGTGTGTTGCAAGTCAAACAGAGGAAGGCTGCGATGAGTTCCAAGAAAATTGGCGTGTTGGGATGTGGAATGATTGCCGAACTCGGGCACCTGCCTGCGTTGAAGCATGCTCAGGGTCTCACTGTGGATGCGGTGTACGACATCAACTGGGACCGAGCTCTGGCGATGCAATCCAAGTTCCAGATTCCGCATGCGTATCCGACGGAAAAGGAGTTCTGGGAGTCGGATCTGGATGCAGTCGTGATCTGTACGCCTGCGCCGATGCATGTGAACAACGTTCTCCAAGCGGCGCAACACGGGATGCACGTGCTCTGCGAAAAGCCACTGGCGATGAACGAAGGCGACATTCTCCAGATGATCGACACCATGCGTGACGCTGGAAGGATGCTTTTTACGGGACTGACCTATCGATTCAGCGGATCTGCCCAGGAAATTTATCGCCTCGTCCGGGCAGGTACGATTGGCGAAGTTCGCAGCCTGCGGCTGAACTATCTGTGGAACCTGCACGGAAAATGGAAATGGAATGATCAGGGAGAGCGAATCGCCAGTCCTTTGCGTGTCGGGAGGATGCAGGAAGGAGGGCCGCTGGTCGATTGTGGAGTTCATCAGATCGACTTGGCCCGCTGGTGGCTGGGCTCGGAAGTTGAGTGGCATCGCGGCATCGGAGTCTGGGTCGAAGACTTCGAAGCTCCGGATCACATTTATCTTCACATGGGGCATACGTGTGGGGCGCACACGATGGTTGAGATGAGTTTCTCGTACAATGCGACATCACTCGAACCACGCTCACACTTTCAGTACGAGTTGATCGGGACCGACGGAGTCATCCGTTACAATCGAGAGGAGCACTCGTTCGAAGTTCGAAATTCTCACGGGACACGCTGGATGACCTGGCACAGCGAGAAGAACTTTGGCGGCATGTATGCGGAATTCTCCCATGCTCTGTGGACGGGTGAGACTCGACACATGCCGACGGCTCAGGATGGATTACTGGCGACTCGAATCTCTCGTGAAGCCACCAAACAAGCGATCCACGATCGCGAGCAGTCGAGCCAGAGCCATCATTCAACGCTGTCACGTGCGACCGATGAGTTAACAGTGTTGTCCACTCCACTCGATCTGAATGAAGTCGACGAGACACAGACCACTAGAATCACCACCACTCCCAAACGAAAGATCCGATGACAGACTTGCTCACGGCCGAATCCCTGATGGCACTCCTGACGCTGACGTCTTTGGAGGTGGTACTCGGAATAGACAACGTGATCTTCATTGCGATTCTGGCGGGAAAGCTGCCTGAGGAACAGCGGGATTCTGCTCGCAAGATGGGTTTGGCCGTTGCGGTCCTCTCGCGGGCGATCCTGGTCTTGGCCATCGGCTTTGTGATGCGACTGAATCAACCGCTGTTTACGGCGCTCGGGACGGGGTTCTCGGGCAAAGATCTCATACTCATTCTGGGAGGGCTGTTCCTGCTCGGGAAGGCGACTTACGAGATTCATCATAAAGTCGAGAAATCGGGAGAGTCCCATGGAGCCGCCCCAGCAATCACCACTTTGAGAGCGGTGCTGATGCAGGTCTTGATCATCGATGTGGTTTTCTCTCTCGATTCGGTCATCACAGCGGTGGGGATGACCGAGGGTTTGGCATCGCCGATCCCCATCATGATCGCAGCTATTGTGATCTCGGTAATCGTGATGCTGGTGTTCTCCAAGGCCATCGTCACGTTCATCGAACAGCACCCCGCGATTAAGATTCTGGCGTTGGCGTTCCTGTTGCTCATCGGCACCTTGCTCGTCGCCGAGGGCTTCCATCAAAAGATTCCCAAGGGATACGTCTACTTCGCGATGGCATTCTCATTGGGGGTCGAAATCCTGCAAATGCGAATGGTCAAGTCAACTGAGGCTTAACGCGGCAGAGCCGCCACTAAGGGGTTTGAAGAGGGCGTCCGTCCCATCAAGATAGAGATAAAAACAAGTTCACCATCTCAACGGGAGCGGATGCCGTGGCTGGAAAGCAAAGGCAGAAAGTGGTCAGCGCCGAATGGCACTGTCGTGATTCTAAAGTGAGGCATGTTTTGCGGTTGGCATTTTGGAGTTGGGCTTTGAGTACGGCTCGTGGTTGTTGCCTGAGTTTGGGAAGCAGAAAGGGGTCCGGTCTGAATGGCACTGCCGCTTGTGTGAGTTGAAGTTACGTTGAGCATCCGGTCAAGAGTTCAGCTCGTGCGGCGGCTCGTGGTTGTGTTAATAAGTCGTGTGAGGTGGGTCGGCGTTTGATGGCGCGGGGTTCGATGCGGTTC
>JANMIF010000436.1:0-4037 GCA_031375695.1 Planctomyces sp. | reverse complement strand
AGCCACGCTCGCCAAGAGCGTGGGGATCGTGGATGAAACGTGATTACCCACGCTCTTGGCGAGCGTGGCTACGTCGGTACAGTCGGCTCAAACAAAACTTCCAGCCAGTCCTGCGAGGATTTCCCAAATGTCGCGAGTCTTGCTGCTGATCATGCTTGGTTGCGGATCGCTCGTGGGTTGGTGTGGCCCAGCGATGGCGGCCGAACGAACGTCGATCGCGTTGACGAGTGCGTCGTCCGAACCGGATCGGAAGCTGGCCGAGAGCTTGATCGTGTTGCTCGAAACCCAGGTCTTGGCCGACGACTCGCTGACGGTCGTCGAGCGGCGACAGATTGAGTTGGCGATTCAGGAATTGGCGCTGAGCAAATCGCGCTCGGCCGACGAATCGCTGCAACTGGGCAAGCTGGTGACGGCGGACCTGCTGGTGATGTTGGAGCTTCGCCGATCCGACAATAAATCCAACAAGCCGTCGGCGATGTTGCGCGTGGTCGAAGCCAAGACGGCCGCGATTCGCGGGATCACGGTGGCGACCGATGTCGAAGAAGCGTCGCTCGAAGAGATTGCCGATCAATTCGTGCGGTACCTCTCGATGGTGATTCGCGAACCGAAGACGCCGACGATCACCGTCGCCGTCGCACCGTTTGAAAGCGTCGGCCGCTTCGATCGCCTGCGTCCGTTGGAGTTGGGGATTCGCGATCTGGTGACGGGGCAATTGCTCCGTAGGACGGGCACTCTTGCCCGTCTTCCCGGCGAGAATATTGAGGACCAAGAGACGGGCAAGAGTGCCCGTCCTACGTTTCAAGTTGTGCAACGCTCGAATCTCGAACAACTGCTGCGCGAGATGGATCTGATTCAATCTGGCTTCGCGGACAAGGATCGACTGCCGCGCACGTTGCCCGATCGGGAGGCGGCGTTTCTTATCAAGGGGGAGATCGACGAGCGGCAAGTCGACGGCAAGTTCTCGATCGTCGTCCGTGGCGAACTGCGTCATGCGGCGAGTGCCAAGATTCGCGCTTCGTTTGAATTCGACTGCCTGCCGACGGAACTCGAAGACCGACTGACCTCGCACGTTGATGAACTCGCGAAGCATCTCGGCGTAGCGGAGGCGTCTCGCCTCCGAACCGATCTAGAACGTGCCGACAAACCGTCAGAATCCGAATCGCTCAAGAGTCTCGCCCTCCGTGATCTGCATCGGTTTCGACGATTGTGTCCGATCGACTTCGGACACCGTGCGTTCGGGCTGACACTGCAATCGGCTCGGCGAGATCTCCCGAAACTCGTCAGACCAAACACGCCGCTCGGTCGGACGTTGCTCCGGAAGTCGATTGATCGGCTGGAGACGGTTCTGTTCATCCACCCCGACGACGCTCAAGCGGCCTACGGGCTTGGCTTTTGCTTCTCGATTCATCAGCCCGGCATCTATCGTCCCGAGCGTGCGGATGAACTGCTTCGCAAAGCGGCCTCGTTGCAACCGCAGAGCGAACTGGCGGCGCTCGCGCTGGTGTTCTTGAGCGAGTTGGCCTTCGATGATGAGGACGGGCATTTCGATCCGCTGGGTAGCCACACTCGCCAGAGTGTGGGCTCCCACGTTCTGGCGAACGTGACTACGGCTCGCATCGCGGCGGCCGAGCGGTTGTGGTTGGCGATTGAGAAGACTTCGGTTGAGTTTCGAGAACATCGTTGGGCGCGGATTCTGAGTTTGTATGCGCCGCTGCAGCAGACTCCCGAACAGAATGCCGCACTGTTGGACAAAGTGCTTTCCCTCGTGGAGCAATCAGGCGACCAACATCGGCGGCAATTGGCCAATGAAACCAGAATGCTGGCGACCCGGTTGTCGTCGCAGTCATCGAAGAAGCCCGACCTCAAGGCGAAAGCGATCGGATCATTGCGGCGTTGGGCCGACGGATCGGACGCACAACTTGCCTATGCCGGCCGACTGGGGCTGGGGACGATCCACGAACTTAATAGCGAGTTTCTCGACGCGGCCAAGTTATTCGAGGTTGCCGCCGCAGCGGCGGCGGAGGCGACGTCGCTCCAAGACCAGCTCTACCGCGAGGGACATCTGGTGAAAGCGGCGAAGAATTATCGTTTGGCGAAACAACCTGACCGAGCGTTGCGGCTGTTGCAGTCGTTCAAGCCACACGATTCCGCCGCATCGTTGGTGCTTGGCGCGCACGGCTATGAAATCGGAGCCTGCTACGAAGCTCTGGGCGAACCGCAGAAGGCTCTCGCGGCATATCTCCGCGCCGCCGACGAGTGTCCTGGAATCTGTTCGAACTCTGAGTTGGAGCAGCGAGTCATTCATCTGGGCGGTGTGCCGCTGCGCGAGGATCGTGATGTCGATGTGGAATACGTCACGCAAGAAAACAAGCAAGAGATCCGAACGACCGCGTTGGCGACGGATGGCCGTTGGTTGTTCTTGGGCGGAGTCGTGTTTGTCCGACCGGGCTCGCCGGGGAACGCGACTGTCCTGGCTGGCCGACCGTTCTACGGTGGAGTCGGCGTCGCGGCGTTTGATCCCGAATCGAAGACTTGGCAATCGTTGCATGCCGATCTCAAAGTCACCTGCCTGAAACTTCGGGATCGAGAACTGTGGGTCGGGACGTACGATCGTGGGCTGTGGCGATATGAGCTCGACGCGAAGAAGTGGACCACATTCGGCACGGAGCAAGGTCTGCCGGACCTGCATGTCGAGTCGATCGCGTTTCGCTCCGATCGTAGGATGGCCGCCCCCGGCCGTCCTGCGTTGACGGATTCACAAACCCGGACGCCCGAGGGCGGCCATCCTACGGACGACATCTTCGTAGGCGTCGGCTCAGCGGCCGGCGGCGGTTTGATCCGGCTCGACGAGCAAGGCAAAGCCCATCTCTTCAACGAACCGGGAAGTCCGAGCGTCGCGCCGACTCATCTGGTGGTCACGGATCAAGAACTGTTGGCTCGGACGCTGGAGGTCATTCACAAATGGTCGTGGGAATCGCAGAGTTGGTCGCGGCATCCCGACGAACCGAATCGTCCGGTCGCGATCACCTCGCGATTGTTCGCGGGGACAAACGGCGTCTGGGCCTCGAACTACGGTCGCGAGTTGATTCACTGGAACGCTGACGAACAGACCAATCAGCTCTTCAAACCCGCCTGGTATTTCGTGCCTGGGAGCAAGGCTGGCTATCACCTCAATTTGGTGACCGAGCGGGGTGACGAAGTCTGGTTCGGCGGGGATCAATGGGATCACTTCAATAGCTCCGGCCTGTACCGCATCCATCTGAAGACCGGTGCGTTTTACAAATTCACTCCAGCCGATGGCTTCAAGACGGTTCACGCCCATTCGATTTATGACGGAGTCTGGCTGCACGATCGTCTGTGGCTGGGAACGACAAACGGCCTGTGCGTCGTAACGCCGCGTAATTGATTTTGAGGTAGCCACGCTCGCCAACAGCGTGGGGACATTCGCGGGAAACACCTGAAGCAATTCGACATCGCGCTGCTAGGACCATTGCGTCATCGTTTTCAGCGATCCGTCTGTGCGCGCAGATCGCGGAGCAGGTCGTCGAAGGCGGACGCGAAGGGGTCGTGGTTTTTCCAGTTCGAGAAGTCGGGGATGTGGTATTCGCGAATCTTCTCGGCAAGGTCTTCGCCGGTATCGGCGTCATCGCAGCGCCAATCGCGGATGCGGTCGATGCTCACCAGTCGGATCGGAAACAACTTCTGCCGCTGCTCGACCCGTTCCGTCGCGCGGGCGCGTTTGATTTCTCGCCGCACCCATGCGCTGTTCATGCTCTGCTCCGAGAGCACCAGCAGCAGGCGGTCGTTGACCTGGATGGCCCGGTCGATTTGCTCGATGAGTTTCTGGCCCCCTGCATGTCTTCCGGAGCGAACCAGACCCGCAACTTTTCGCCACGCATCTTCTCGTGCAGCCGCCGAGCGAACTCCTCGTCCTGGCTGCTATCGCTGATGAAGCACGATTGGTATTGAATCGGCTGCATCGTCCCGATGAGCGACGGCAGGTAGGTGATGAAATCCTCCGGCACGCCGCAGCCGCG
>JANMIF010000432.1:0-13114 GCA_031375695.1 Planctomyces sp. | reverse complement strand
CCCGGCGAAGAAGGCTCGAAAGGCCGCGACCATCACCCCTACGGCTTCTCCTGCTGGCTCGCCGGCGGCGGCCTGAAAGGTGGCCTCGCTCACGGCGCAACCGACGAAATCGGCTTCCACGCCGCCGAACACCGCCACTACGTCACCGACATCCACGCCACCGTGCTGACCCAACTCGGCCTCAACCCGCACTCGCTCGAAGTGCCCGGCAAGAAGCGATTGGAGATTGAGTTTGGGAAACCAATTGGCGAAATCATCGCGTGAAAGAGCGCAATGTGGTCATCGTGGCCATTGCTGGTCGGTGCGGGACACGGCGTATTTGCGGCGTTCCTCCTTATCTCGATTGTTCGCGACTGGAGGTGTCTCCGGTTAATCGACAAACAAGCTTTAGCGGTTCCCGAACGCAAAGAGTTCAGCGACTCGGAATTCAAATCACGGCAGGGCATCCTCGCCGGAGAGTCGCGCCGCGTCTTCGCGGAGTAGTCGGGCCTTGGTGGGGAAGGGTGTAGGACGGCCGAACGCGGCCTTCCTACACAGGCTAACCGCGAGTCGAGCCTTTTGAATGTTCAATCACTAAATCGAAAGAGTCCGTGATGGCCTCGCATTTCAAGTTTTTCGTGATTCTCACACTGTCGATCATTTCGTCCTCGCAACTGATCGCGGATGGCGAACCGCTGGACGTCTCTGAGTTGCTCGCTCCGTTGGTGGAGAAGCACAAGGTTCCGGCGGTGGCTGTGGCAGTGATCGAGGGTGATCGACTGACGAAGTTGGGGGCGGCGGGGATTCGGGCGCGAGGGGTCGAGGCGAAGGTCGAGTTGGACGATGTGTGGCATCTCGGCTCGTGTACGAAGGCGATGACGGCGACGCTGTGTGCTCGGTTGGTCGAGCAAGGGAAGTTGAAATGGGACTCGAAAGTCGGCGACCTCTTCGCGGATCAGGCCGAGCAGATTCATGCCGACTGGCGTGACGTGACTTTGGTGCAACTGTTGTCGCACCGAGCAAGCATGTCAGCGAATCCACCGTTGCCACTCATGTTGAAGCTGACCGGGCATGACGGGAGTCGGGACGCTCGAGAGATGTTGCTAAGCAGCGGATGGCTTAAGTCGGCACCTGTGCACGCTCCAGGATCGAAGTGGGAATACTCAAATTCCGGATTCATGTTGGCCGGGCTGATGGCCGAACGAGCGGCCGACAAAGACTGGGAAACGCTGATGCGAGAGCGACTGTTCGACCCGCTGGGGATGAAGTCGGCGGGCTTCGGTGCCCCGGGTTCGGCCGATCAAGTCGATCAGCCTCGCGGACACAATGCGTTTGAAATCGCGATGACGCCGGGTAAAGGAGCCGACAATCCGCGCGGACTTGGCCCAGCGGGGACCGTGCATTGCTCGTTGCGCGATTGGGCCAAGTTCATCGCGCTGCATTTGCAGGGGGCTCGCGGTGACTGCCGGTTGCTGACGGCCGAGTCGTTTCAACGGCTGCATTCGCCGCAGCCGATCAACGACAAAGACGGTTACGCGCTGGGCTGGATTACCACTCAACGTGGCTGGGCGGACGGATTGGCGTTGGTGCACAACGGCACTAACACGATGTGGTTTTCCGTGGTGTGGATGTCTCCGAAGCGCGGCTTTGCCGTGCTGGCCGTGACGAACATTGGAAGCCAAGGCGGAGCCGCTGCGACCGACGCGGTCGCAGCACTGATGATCGAGAAGCAGGGGCGATAATCACTCGAACTCGTACTCCGGAATCGAGAACGACTTGAAACGTCCTTGGTAGCGATGGCCGCTCAGTAGTTCTACGGATGCGGTTTGCCGCCAGTTTGGAAATGTGTTACAAGATCCTTTCGCTTACTGGAAATAGTGGTCCGGTTCCCTGCACGCGCCGTTTGTTTGCAATGAGGCGCCGAATATGCCGAGCTTAGTCATTCTGGGGCCTCCCGCGCGGGGTGCTCAATTTCCGATCAGTCAGAAGCGCGACTCGGTGATTGGCCGGGACGGTGTTTGTGACGTCGTGCTCCTCAAGCGGACCGTGTCGCGAAGGCACGCCCGCATTTTCTTCGATGGCAAGAGCTATCTGATCGAGGATCTCGGAAGTTCGCACGGCACGTTTGTGAATGGCCAGCGGGTAGACTCGCCGGTCAGGCTGGCCGACGGCGATCAAATCAACGTCTACGATGTTCCCGCCCTCTTCTCCACCGACGATTCGCAGAAGAGCGATTCCCCGAAGGCTGCGTCGACGACCGAATTCCAAATGTCCAAAACGATGATTGGCATCGAATCTCGGACGCCGCTGCCGCCGCCGGTTTCTACGAGCTACTTTAATGGACGACTCAAGTCGCTTGTGGAAATCACAAGACGTCTTGGAAGCAGTCTGGCGATCGACGAGATTCTGCCACGCGTTCTGGATCTGCTGTTCGAGATGTTTCCGCAAGCAGCCAGCGGAGAAATTCAAGTTGCCGACCGCGCCGGGAACTTGTCGCCGGTCGCCCTGAAGCACGGGCGTGATGACGACAGTTCAATCGTCAGCCGAATCCCCGTGGGGAACGATATCGCCAAGCAAGTGCTCATCTCCGGTCAACCGCTGTTGCATCCGGGGGGGGCTGCAACGGAATCGGTGTTGGAGGAAGGAACTCCCAGTTCAGTGTGCGTTCCGATCTTGGGTCCGTCACTGGGCAAACTCGGAACAATCCTATTGGAAACTGATGATGAGCATCGCACCTTCACCGCAGACGACGTGGAAATCGTCGCCGCAGTTGGCATCGTTGCGGGGCAAGCGGTCGAGTACGCGCGGTCGCATCGCGCGACTTTGGAGTTGGAACACACTCGCCGACAAATGGAAACCGCTCGACAAATTCAACTGCGAATGCTGCCCAAGCATCGGCCGTCCGTTCCTGGTTACGAATTTAGTGAGTTCTATTCGGCAGCCCAATCGGTCGGTGGCGATTTCTATTTTTGGGATGTCCTTGCGGACGACCGAGTGGTTATGGGCGTGGCAGATGTCTGCGGGAAAGGCTTGCCGGCAGCTCTGCTAATCGCGCAATTCGCTTCCGAGGTAAGGCACAGCTTCGCCTTGGCAACGTCCGTCAAAGCGGCAATGGCCGAGCTGAATCAGTTTACCGTGAATCAGAACGAAGGCTTCATCACATTTTGCCTGGCGTTGCTGGACTGCAAATCGCATTCATTAACGATCGTCAGTGCCGGACATCTGCCACCGCTCTGGCGACGATCCGGCGGAAACATCGAGCCGCTTGGGTTGGGACGCGGAGGATTGCCGTTCGGAGTCGAAAGCCACATCGAGTATCACACGACCAAAGTAACTCTTGTGGCCGGTGATGAAGTCCTGATATTCACGGATGGCATCACTGAAGCGATGTCGCCGAAAAGCGAACTCTACGGCTACCAACGATTAGAAAACTGTCTCGCCTCGGAACAGAGGTCTCTCGATGCGCAAGTGGCCGCGATCGTCTCAGACATCAAACGCTTCCGAGCAGGCCGAAACCCTTCAGATGACAGTTGTCTGATCGCAATTCGTCGAAAGACGGAATAAGCACCGGCGCATCAACAAGTGTCTCATTTGTAGGACGGGCACTCTTGCCCGTCACCGAGCGAAAGACGGGCAAGAGTGCCCGTCCTACGACAATTATTGATGCGCCGGTCCTAACCGGATCGGCAGGACGTTTCTTAACGTAGCAGCGTTCACCAGATCGCGGGTGTCCTACACTCTGGCGAGCACGGCTACGGGGAAGTGATCCCCTGCCGACCCCGTCGCATCGTCAGTTCGACGGGCGGCTTCGGTTCCGCCGCGAGTTGCCAATCCGTTGGCACCCAAACGCTCAAGTCAATCCGCCGCAGTGCCACGTCGAGCACGAACAGGATCAGCGCGATCATCAACAACTCCCGCCACAGCGGTCGGGGCTGTTGAGCCATGCGCGGTCGAGTCGTTTCACTCGGCGCGTCGAGCAAAGCCTCGCTGGGCTTCGGATCGAAGCGTCCGCCCGTCACTGCCGCAATCTGCCGCAACAGTTCGATATTCGTCGGCCGCAATCGCAGTTCGTCCGAATAGCCGACGGTCAGGCCGCGTGTTTGTTGATGCAGAACTGGGCCGCCGATGGCTTCGCGTTGCACCAGATTCACATGGTACGCGCCAGGATGCGGCGTCTCGAATTCCGCGACGTACCGGCCGGGAGCCGTTTGCATCAACGGAAGCTTGCGTTCTCCAAGTCGCGGGTCGATCACGGTCAGTTCCGATTCCGCGCCGTTGACGAATCGGCCGCTGGGGTTGATCGCGTCGAGCGTCACAGTCGCACGGCGAGATCGTTGAGTCACGGAGACGGTCACGCCGCGCGCGTCGTTTTTCCGCATCGCGTAGCGCACGGTCTGTGCCCAAAATCTGCTGTAGCCCGGCCACGTCAGCCACTCGGCTGCCCAGCGGCTGGTCGCATCGCTCGTGAATGCGACCGTCGTACCGAGTCCGTATCGCCACCAAGCCAGCACCGGATCGCCTTGCTCCGAAGCCAGAATCAATTCGCACGTCGCCTTCGGCTTCGTCATTACGTAACCGAGCAGAAACGGCGCGGAATCAAATTCGATCCCAGAGAGTGCGGCGGTCGGTCGAATGAGTTGCGGAATGAACGGCTGCTCGTTGATCGCGGCTTTGCTGGCGGTCATCGTTTCCTTTGCGAAGATTTGCGGCAGCGACGCCGGATCGGTCGCGACGAAATGCCGCCCCTGCCCGATCCGCGCGATCGTGGCCAGCAAATCGTTCGCCGCGCCGTCCCCGACACCAACCGTCGTGCAGGTGATTCGCGACGAGGCCATGTTCTGAGCCAGCCCCTCGAAGTCACCGGGATTCGAGATGCCGTCGGTCAGCACGATGACGTGCTTCAATTTCGCGACCGCATTGACCAAAGCATGAAATGCTTCTTCCATCGGCGGAAACAAACTGGTTCCGCCGCCAACTTGTAAACCGGAGATTTGATCGACGATCCGGCTCTTGCTCCCCGCCGACTGCAATTCGCTGACCCAATGAAAATTCTCGTCGAAACCGATCACCCCGAGCTGATCCTTCGGCCCCAGCAATTCGGCGGCAGCCTTCGCCGCTTCCTTCGCCATCTCCAGCTTGGCCCCCGCCATCGAACCCGATCGGTCGATGACCAGAATCATCGCCAAACCGGGCTTTTCTTTTTCCTTCTCGAAGTCGGACCGCACCGGCAGGATTTCTTCCAGCACCGTTTTGTAATAGCCACCCAGCCCAAACGCCTGATCGCCGCCGAGCATCAACAGCCCGCCTCCCAAATCCTGCACGTACGTCCGAGCCAACTCCATTTGCCGCTGAGTCAACACCGTCGCCGGCACATTCGAGATCGCCAGCAATTCGTAGTTCTGCAAATCAGCCAAATCCTCCGGCATCCCCTGTGGCGGACGGACATCAACCTGAATGTCCTCCTGCTGTAACGCGAACACGAGATGCTCGGTCAGCTTCGGATCGCTGTCGATAAGCAGCACGCGCGGCTGACCCGACGTGAAGACCAATCCGCTGTCGCCGTTGTTATCCAGCAGAGTGTCCTGCTTCAACCCGTTGACTCGCGCCGAGTATTCCGCCAACCGCTCGCGTTGAATCGACTGTGCGAAGCGAAACCGATTCTCGCCGGTCTTGATCGGCTTCTGTTCTGACAGAATCTTGTGAGCGCCCCGAAAGACTTCGATCAACCCTTCGTCATCGTGGTTCGAGTCAATCACAACCTCGACATGAAACGGCTCCCCCTCGCGGACCTGAGCCGGCACATTGACCGCCGACACCTGCACCTCCGGATCATCGCGAGTAGGCAGCGGCACCGTCGAAATCGGTATCCAGCCGTAGCCACGTTCGCCAGAAGGTGGGTGCGACGTTGCCCCCACGTTCTGGCGAACGTGGCTACGGCCGGCTCCGCGACCGAGATTCGTCGCCGCCTGCAACACATCCCCCGACGTTTGATTCCCGTCGGTCAGCAACACGATTCTCGGCACATAATCCGGCGGCATCGCCGCGGCCGCCGCTTCAATTGCCGCCGAGATGTCGGTTCCGTCCACATCGCTCAACCTCCTCCGCTCGCTCGTCGCGGCATTCGCGCGCGCGGCAAACGGCAAGAACACCAACTTGTCTTCTGGCCGAATTACCTTCGCCGCCAGCAGATCATCTACAAACCGATCCGCCACGTTTTTTCGAGGTTCACTCGGTTGATCAACCAAGTCCGCCGTCCCTCCAACGCTCAAACTGTGATCCACGGCCACGACCACGAACTGCCTCGACGTCGGCTGCAACAACGTCAGACCCGCCAGCGCGAGCAACAACAGCAATGCAATCGCCGCACGCACGCCAGCCGAGATCGCCCTTTGCCACTTCGCGAAATCGACCAAGCTGCACCGAAACCACCACACCACCCACGGCAACATGACCAACCCGGCCAGCCAACTGGGATGAGTGAATTCCAATCCCCAAAGCAAGTGAGACATGCCCGCCTACTAACGGTAAATGATGGTTTCAACTCGCGAAAAAAAGTCACGGCAGTTCGCGAATCCGCAAATTCTTGAACTCCACCGGCGACCCTTCCGACTCAAGGCAAAGGAAGCCGACTTTCGGATCGCAGTTGTTGCCGCCATTGACGTATTCACCGTTGACCCACAGGCGGACTTCGCCGTTGACGGCTCGAACGTAGTAGTGGTTCCATTCGCCAAACGGTTTAGTGATTCGCTTGGTGGGGAAACTGCGGCTGCTGTCGGGTTTGCCCACGACATACTCCGTGCCGTCGTCGCGCTTGTAGGTGATCTGCGGCGTGATCGCTTTCATCTTGGAGCCACCGACCGGGAAGACGTCACCGTGGCTCGTGAACCAGTCGGACGGTTTGCCTTTCGATTTCTCCCAGTTCGTTTCGTAGCCGATATCGAGCACTTGGACTTCAATGCCGACCTTCGGGAGCGCGTTTGGCTTCAAGTCCTTCATCCCTTCTTCGGTCGCCCACAAGAAGATGCCTGAGTTGCCTGCCGACTTTAGGTGCCGCCACTGTGCGACCAGTTCCAGGTTCGTGAATTCTTTCGTGGTCCGAATCACGCCGACCGGCGTCCCTGTGCAGGCGACGAAGTTGTCTTTCCAAGCCCAGGTTTCTGCCGCGCAGTTCACGTTGACGAAATCCTTCTCGCCGAGCGGCCGCCAGCCTGAACCTTCCCCGTTGAGAGTCTCTTTCGTCGGCGCGGCAGGTTCCTCTGCCAAGGCCATCGACGACATCGCACCCAAAACACCAGCGGCCACACAGCAGGCGATTCGCAAGATACTTGTCATGGTTGATCCTTCGAGATTGGAGAAACGAGCAGAGCGAGCAGACATATCATCCCAACCGATGTCGCTTATCGAGGTACGAGGCGAGATAGGGTGAATACGGCTCTTTCGTGTTCGCGAGGTTGTAGCTGATTTTGCGTTCGTGACAGTCATCTTGCAGTTGCTGCTGAAACTTGGCGATCCGCTCCAGATACCGCTTCCGCAAACTGTTCGGGTTGACGGTGACTTTGCCGGCTCCCTCCATGTCGTGAAACCGCGTGATCCTCTCAAACGGAAAGTTGAGTTCCGCATCGTCCATCGTGTGGAAGACGAGAACTTCGTGGTTGTTGTGCCGGAAGTGCTGCAAGCCACTGGCGATTTTCGATTCGTCGTCGATCAAGTCGCTGATGACAATGACCAGCCCGCGCCGTTTGACTCGCTCGGCCGCTTCGTGCAGAACTTTTCCGCAATCGGTTTCGCCGCCCGGTTCGACTCCGTCCAGCGTGTCGAGAATGCGGCGGAATTGCGTCGGGTGCGCTTTCGGCGGGATGTATGTGCGGACTTGCGTGTCGAACAACATCAACCCGACCGCGTCGTTTTGCCGGATCAGCAAGTACGCCAGCGCAGCCGCCAGATACGAGCCCCATTGCAGTTTGCTCAGCCCGTTCTCGTCCCCCTTAAACGTCATCGAGTTCGAGCAATCCAGCAAGATGTACGCTCGCAGATTCGTCTCGTCTTCGTACAGCTTGACGTAGTACTTGTCCGTCCGTGCGACGACCTTCCAATCGAGCATCCGCATCTCATCCCCCGGCGTGTATGACCGGTGATCGAGATACTCCACCGAAAACCCGTGATACGGACTGCGATGCTTGCCCGTCAAAAAACCTTCGACAACTTGCTTGGCAATCAGTTCCAGATTGCCAACTCGAGCGAGTCCGGCAGGGTCAAGGTAGGACATGGAAGCCTCGTTGGAGTTTGGTGTGTCAGCACCGCTTTGGATTGAAGCAAGAAAGAGATCGCGTTACACGATTAATGCGACTGCTAGCACTCAGATCACATAACCAAAGATATCCAATGCGGCACTAACACACCGCACACCAAAATTACTCCGGTTCGCGAATGACCTCGAACAGTTTTTCGACGATGTGATCCGTCGTGATGCCGTCGCTTTCGGCCGCGAAACTGGTGACGAGTCGGTGGCGAAGGACCGGCTTTGCGATGGAGCGGATGTCATCGCCGGAGACATGAACTCGGCCATCCAGCAGCGCGTGGGATTTTGCGGCCAAGAGGAGCGCCATGCAGGCGCGAGTGCCGGCGCCCCAGGTGAGATATTTGTTGACGAAGTCGGGCGCTTCAGGGGACTTTGGCCGAGTGGCTCGCACCAACTGCACGGCATAGGCGGAGACCGAGCGGCCTACCAGCACCTTCAAGACGACTTGCTGCATTTTTAAGATTTCGGCGCGGTCGATAATCGGTTGCAGTTTCGGGAGCTCGCCAGACGTCATGGTTTCGGCAACCCTCAACTCGTCTTCATACGACGGGTAGTCGACCAAAATGCGGAACATGAACCGGTCGAGCTGCGCTTCGGGAAGAGGGTACGTTCCTTCTTGTTCGATCGGGTTCTGCGTGCCGAGCACCAGGAACGGTCGTTCGAGCGGGAAGTCCTGGCCGGCGATCGTGACTTTGTATTCCTGCATAGCTTGCAACAGCGCGGCCTGGGTCTTCGGCGGGGTGCGGTTGATTTCGTCACCAAGCAGGATGTTGCCGAAGATCGGCCCTTTGACGAACTTCATGCGGCGACTTGAGCTGCCTTCTTCCACTTCGAGGATTTCGGTGCCAGTGATGTCCGACGGCATCAAGTCAGGAGTAAATTGAATGCGGCTGAACTTCAGCGACAACAGGTCGGCGATCGTGGAGACCATCAAAGTCTTGGCCAGCCCCGGAACCCCCTCCAGCAGGCAATGCCCGCGAGAAAATAGCGCGATCAACACCTGCTTCAGCACCTCGCCCTGTCCGATGATGACCCGCTCCAATTCGCGAGTCATCTTGTGATACGCAGCGGTCAGCTCTTCCGCCGCCCGCAGGTCAGCGTCGTCCATTCGGTCATTGCCGGTTTTCTGCATGGTGTTTCCTCGTGGAGTTAAAAAGGTGTGGATTGCTAACCCGAAGCGTGAGCGAGGGCGAGCGCTCGACAAAACACGGTTTTTCGAAACACTAACCCGAAGCGTTAGCGAGGGCGAGCGCTCCGCAAAACTTTGGTCACGGTGAATGCATCCCCGAAATCATCGTTTTGTGGAAAGCTCACCCTCGCTGGCTCGACGGATTAGTGGATCAGGCGGAAGTTTTGGCGATGTGGCAAAACTCGGCAAGCCTCACAAGTCGTTCGCTGTGAATTGGTTGAAGGCTCTCGGATGCCGTTCCGCAGAAGCCCCGGCTAAGATTTCCCCCCGTGTGGCGAATCCTGCTCAAATCGTTTTTCTTGAAAGAGTCAATTGGACCTTGAGATTTGAGGCTTGGATATTCCTTGGGCATTGGGATTTGAAAGCAAGACGCCATGAAGTTCACGTTCGCTCCAGAATCGCGGCCGTTGGACGGGTTCACGATCAAACGGGCCATCGCGCGCGGCGGCTTCGGTGAGGTGTATTACGCCCTCACCGATTCCGGTAAAGAGGTCGCCATCAAGCTGCTTCAAGACAATCTCGAAGTCGAGTTGCGTGGTGTGACGCAGTGCCTCAACCTGAAGCATCCGAATCTAGTCACGCTCTTCGACATCAAGCAAGATGCAGACGGCGATCACTGGATCGTCATGGAGTATGTCGGCGGCAAAACGCTCGACCGCGTCATTCACGAGAACCCGAATGGTCTGCCGTTGGACGAAGTCCTGGCGTGGCTGGACGGCCTCGCGGCGGGGATCGGGTTTCTGCATGATCGCGGCATCGTGCATCGCGATCTCAAGCCGGCGAACATCTTTCGCGAGAACGGCATCGTGAAAGTGGGCGATGTCGGGCTGTCGAAGTTCATCGCCCCCAGTCGCCGATCGGCGCACACGCAAAGCGTCGGGACCGTTTATTACATGGCTCCGGAAGTGGCGAAGGGACGCTACGGCCGCGAAGTCGATGTCTATTCGCTGGCGATCATCTTGTACGAACTGCTCACCGGAAAAGTCCCCTTCGATGGCGAGACAACTGCCGAAATTTTGATGAAGCATCTGACCGAACGACCGAACCTCGATCCGATCGCGCCGAACTTGCGACCGGCGTTCGAGGCCGCATTGGAAAAAGACCCGCAGCGGCGAACACATGATGTCGTGGAGTTGGCTCGACAGTTTCGTGAATTAGTAACGGGAGTCGTTTCAATTGAGCCGCATCCGTTACCGATTCTGGAAGTGGATGACTCGCCACGCTCGGTTCCGGTCGTCTCGCGAGCCGAACGATTTCCGCGACCGAAGCGACCAGCTTCTCGCTGGGAAAAGTATTGCCGTTCGGCCGGCGAGACCGTGGGATCAGTGTGGCGTCTGCCGCTGTGGATCAAAGCCGCTGCAATTGTTGTGGCTCTCATGTTGATCTGGCCACGAGCGTTGTCGGCTGGGGGACTTCGCTTTGGGAGCACGCCCGCGTGGTACTGGGTCTTTTTCGGAATGTTTGCTTGTTACGCCGTGTTTCAAGGAGTTTCGCGCGGTGTCGATTGGCTATTCCTGCCAGTTCGAGACAACCCGCCCGGTGGCCTTCGCGGCCCGACGCGAACGGCTTCCTTGAACCCGGTCAATTCACCGGCGAGTCGATCTTCCACTTTGCGAAATTACAACCCGAATTCGGTGCGGCCGGTGAATTGGCGGCGGCGGATTACGGAACTCAGCGGCTCGTTGGCTGCGGCGGGATTGGCGACTACGTTAATCACGGGAGTTTTGGCGTATGTCACTCAGTTTTTTGGCAGCACGGCATTAATCGGTCATTTCGCGGCCGGGACGTTGCTCGGCTCGTGGGCGTTGTTGACGATGGGCAAGCTGCGTGAAGGCTTGCCGCGCGAGCGGTATGTCGAACGACTGTTACTCGGCGGAGTTGGCGTATTGGTTGGCATCGCAATGTTTCAGTTGGATGAATGGCTACTGTTGGAACTTCCGATGTCTGGCTGGTCACAAAAGCAAAGTTTGTTGGCGATGACGAGTGTCAGCGTGTCGGGCAATCCGCAGCAAATGTTGCTGGCGAGTTATGTGGCCTTCTTCGGAACGTTATTTGCGCTGCGTCGCTGGTGGTGGCAAGCCGATTCGTATCGCTCCTGTCGCTTTCGCGTGATGTCGGTCTTGCTGACAACTTTGATTGGCTGGATCGCGGCGAAAGCCTGGGGCTTCCCCGACCTATGGGGAGCCGTCTGGGCCGCAAGTTTGTCGAGCGTCGTGCAACTCGCGGCGGTTTGGACTCCACCGCACGAACGAAAATGAAAAACGTCAGTCAGGGGAGAAAATGATGAATCAGATTGATGTGCCGACCGTCGCATTCAAGATCGACTTCCCGCTTGTGAGTTGTTTGGTCGCGGTGGCGATGGTGATCGCGATCATCACGCTGGTTCGCCGGATGCCGGCGGCATATCGCTTATGGACGGGAGCGGCATTTGGGATCAGTCTTGTCTTGTTGGCTATGATCGGCGTCAAAACAAACTCGGTCACCGTCGTCGATCCGACAACGTCGCAAGCGGCAGTAAATCGCGGCGAAGTTTTGAACAACTTTGGCACGAATTCGTTGAAGCCGGCCAAGACACCGATCATTCGGCAACCTGAGCCGATTCAACTGGCCGAGGCGCCCGTCCAAGAGTCTGAAACAAAAGAGGTTAATAGAAGCAATTCGGTTCCCATCGCACTTCCCGATTGGACGCAGCAGCCAACTAGTGCTATTGGCTCAACATCGTTTGCTGTCGTGAGAAGTGGGCGGTTCGCGTCGCGTGAAGAAGCGGAACAGAACGCATTCAACGAAGCGATTAACGTCGCCGCAAAACATTTCCGGAGGCTCGATCCGCGCGGTGTCGCGGCGCATACCGATTCCCAGCGTGACTTGGTCCGGCAGACGGCGATTCGACAGCGACACGACGAAGTCAGCCGACACGACTTCGGCACGATGAAGAATCACCCGATGCACCAAGTCTGGCTGCAACTCGAACTCAGTCCGACGCTCGGCGACAAGCTGGCCGAACCGTGGCGGCACAGCGCGGTCGAAGCACGATTAAGAACGCTCACCGGCTGGGCCATCTGGCTGACGGCGGCGGCCGCAGCCCTCACAATTGCCTTGCGACTCGATTCCGCCTGGCAGGGACAACGTCGACGGGTGATTTGTTTTGTAACGGTGTTTCTCATCGTCAGCAGCATGGCCTGGGTGGCTTGACACGTCGGGCTAGTTTTTGAAGACGCGCAGTCTGTTCATTAAGAGGTTGGGTTTTAGGGCGTGTTCTCGGCAGAGGGAGCCGACGGATTGGGTGAGTCGGTGGGCGAGGTTGAGGGTTGCGAGGCGAATGTCGTTGAGAGCTTGAGCCGCATGGCCTTTGCAGCTGCGGCAGCGTCATCTCTCAGACCGTCACATAGAAGCTACGATTCTCAATCGTGTCAGCGGCCGCGTAGGTGCTTGAGAAGGAACGCGGCATCGGCTTTGGTTTGCGATAGGCTGGTGATGACGTAGGTTGCACTGCGGCGAGTCTGACCTTTCTCGACAGTGTGGCCTTCCAGGCGGATGAGTTGTTGCGCGCCAGGCCAGGGTGTATTGGTTGCCCGTGAAACGTAGCGTTGTTGATCTGGGGATAGAGAGTCGGTTGAGTTTGGTGGAGTCGATGTCGTTTGTGAGGT
>JANMIF010000414.1:0-27358 GCA_031375695.1 Planctomyces sp. | reverse complement strand
CTTAGACTTGCTGTGGCCGAACTCGCAAGGTTAGTGTCTGCGGTGATCAATCATTCTTGCGGTCGTCATGTCGGAGGCGGTCATCATGTCGTCGGGAACGGTCACGAAATTAGAGTTGCCTTTGGAAAGTGACGTTTGGGGCTTGTTGCAGGACGAGGCGGCTCGATCTGGTCGGCCCACGGTTTCGCTGGTGTCCGACGTCGTGGCGAACTGGGTGCATGAACGACAGCGACAGCGGATCGCTCAAGAAATTGCCGAATTCGCGGCGACTCATGCCGGCAGCGAATTGGATCTCGACCCGGATTTGGAATCGGCGGCGCTCCAGACGCTCGGCGAGGAGTCATGATGAGACGCGGCGATGTCTGGTGGGCCACGCTGCAACCACGATCCGGCTCGGAGCAAAGCGGTCGGCGACCGGTTGTAGTGCTGTCTCACGACTCTTTTAACCAGACTCCCAATTGGAAGTCGGTGATCGTGATACCTTGCTCGACATCCGCGCAACAAGCTCAGCGAACTCCGACCGTCGTGCCGTTGGCAAAAGGCGTGGCTGGCTTGCCGCATGATTGCGTGGCCGTTTGCCACCAAATCACGACGCTCGACCGAAGCAAACTTCAACAGCAGATCGGCTATCTTCCCGACGCTGAATTGCGTGCCATCGAAGCGGCAATCCTCAATGCCATTGATGTTGTCACGGAATGAACGCGGCGACATTCGCAGTCAAGTCACGATGCGCGGTTCATGTCCTTGGTCGCAGAGCGACCGCCGAAGGCCGCCGTGGGTTTCCCACCCATCCGCCGCGGCGGAGCCATCCCGCCAAACCATCTCGTCGCGGAGCGACGATCGAACCATCGCCACACGATCAGCGATCCATTTCCTTCGCGCCGATGCCCCCCGCCTTCAATCGTCGCTCCGCGACGAATCATTCCTGTGTCATCGCCATCCGTGGGTTGAAACCCACGGCGACCATCATAAGTCGCTCTGCGACGGACGGCATCTCGACCGCGAATTCTTGCGCGACTGTTGGGAACGCGGGGTCGGGTGACTCTTTGGTTCTTGTCCTTGGTCGCCGAGCGACCGCCGAAGGTCGCCGTGGGTTTCCACCCACGGTCGGCCATCCCGCCAAACCATCTCGTCGCGGAGCGACGATTGAAACTGTGATCCGCGCGGATAACGATCGCCTGGAATGCCAGCACCACAACCGATGAAACCAGCCACCGACAGTGAACTTTGATCTGCAAATGTTGCGTCATGGGGAATCAAAAGCTGACGTTCACGGATTCTTCGCGGCAGCATAAACTGCGATTCACGCAAACTCGATGGCTCGTCAAAACGGCGAGTCGCTGCACGGCGTTTCGAGGAAATGGAACGATGAAAACGAGACACACCGCGACCGTCGTCGATGGATCATTAAAATTGGACGATCCGCTGGACTTGCCGGAGCAGAGCCGAGTTGAAATCACTGTCGCACCGATCGCGAAGGATGTTGATCGAAAGCTGGAAGCTCTGCGAAAGTTTCGAGACCTCAGCGATGCCACTCCGTTGTTTGGTGAAGCCGAACGCCTGACACGAGATCAATTGCATGAACGCCGCTGACACCAACGTCTGGCTGTATGCCGTTGACCATCGCGAACCGATCAAGCGACAGCGAGCCTACGATCTCCGGGAAGAACTGGCTCGTGCGGGTGAAACCGTCTTGCCGTGGCAGGTCGCCAGTGAGTTCGTCAACGGCCTGCGGCGCTGGGAATCGAAGCAGGTTCTCACCCCCGAAAAGGTCAATGACTTTGTGGGGTGGATGATCGAGATGTTTCCGATCGTCACGCCACAACACATGACCGTGCTGACCGCGTTAGATCTCAGCCGTCGTCACTGCCTCTCGCACTGGGACAGCATGTTGCTCGCCGCATGCATCGAAGCCGGAGTCACGATGCTGTACTCCGAAGACCTCTCGAACGGCATGCGCTACGACTCGGTGCTGGTGGTGAATCCATTCGCCGAGTGACACACCCGCACGACGCATCAGCGATTGGTTCTTCCGCCCTCATGACGACCGAGCGGTTGTTCTAGTCGCGGAGCGACCGCACGACGGTCGCCGTGGCCCTCAATCCATCCGCCACAGCGGAACCATCCCGCCAAACCATTTCGTCGCGGAGCAACGATCAAACCATCGTCACACCATCGGCCATCCTACGGCAGTCGTCGTGACCACCCATCTCCGCGACGCGCGGCGTCTCGACCGCAATCGGACAGGCACCATTCTCAACTCGCAGCTTGTCGTGAATTATTCAGCGGCATAGACTCATTCGTCATGAACGCCGCCCAAGCTCTTAAACTGGAAATCGAAAGAACGCCGGAGCCACTGCTTCAGGAAGTTTACGATTTCCTCGTCTTCCTGAAGACTCGCCCGAACGGTTTGGATAGACCCGTTGCCGCGATGAGCGGCGACGCCATCAGCGTCGCGTCACCGGATTTTCTCGCGCGGCAAAAAAGGATTTTCGGCGGGCGAACTGTGCCCGATTCCCAATCGATCTTAGATGACCTGCGAGCAGATCGAGCCTGATGCGCTACTTTGATTCCGGCGTTCTCTTGAAGCTCTATTTGCCTGAACCCAATGCGGTGCGGGCTGTCACTTTGGTTCAGGCCGCGAGTTCGTCGCCAGTGCTGACGCCGCTGCATCTGTTGGAGATGCGCTCCGCAATCCGCCAGAAGCAAGGACGGAATGAAGTGACGAGTGCTGAGTGTCAGGCGCTCTTGTCCGATTTCGATCAAGACATTGCCAGCGGCTTCTACGTCCGAATCACGCCGCCTTGGGACAACATCTTCGCCCGTGCCGAGACGCTTTCCAGCCACCATACGGTTTCGACGCTCTGCCGCACGTTGGACACACTGCATGTTGCATTGGCACTCGAACTCGGAGCCACCGAATTCTGCACTTTCGATCAACGACAAGCGGCAATGGCTCGCTTGGTCGGATTGACGGTGGTGTCATAACGAGGACTCTTTGATTCATGTCCTTGGTCTCAGAGCGACCGCCGAAGGTCGCCGTGGGTTTCCACCCACGGTCGGCCATCCCGCCCAACCATCTCGTCGCGGAGCGACGATTGAACCATCGCCACACCATCGGCCGCCCAAGGGATATGTGTCGTCGTCTCCACACATTCCCTCGTCGCTCCGCGATGAACGATTCGCGCGTCATCAGCGCGTAGGATGGCCGCCCTCGGCCGTCCTGCCTTCACCTTCGCACTCGAAACCACACGACGGCCGGGGGCGGCCATCCTACGAACGCACCGCCGGGGTTTCGGGGGTTGGATTCGAACAAGAGCCTCCGAATTTACACGCGGCACTTGCCTCACTGGCGGCAGGACGGAGCCACCGACTTCGTCACCTTTCGTCTGGCGAATTCTTTGCCCGAAGCGAAGCTCATCGAAATCCGAAACCTGCGCGCGTGGTGGGAACACCAAAGTCTCACGACTTCGGCTACGGGTCAATTAACTCCTGCCGTTCGCCTTACGTTCACGGCGAGCCGCTCGTGAGCAGACCGAGATCGAGCAGCGATTGGACGAAACGTTGAGCGACGGGGCCGGCGGCTTTGCCGCCTGAGCCGGCTTGTTCGAGGACCACGACGAAGGCAATCTGCGGGTTGTCGGCCGGAACGTAGCCGGCAAACCACGCATGATCCGGGCGGCCACCGCCGATTTCGGCTGTCCCGGTTTTTCCGGCGATCGCGACCTCTTTCAGTCGCACGGTTTTGAAGCCGGTTCCGTGTGGATTGGCAACCACTTGCTCCAAGCCTTCTCGGACATGGGCTAGCGTTCCGGCAGAGAGGCCGGTGATTCGTTGTCGCGGCGGTTCGATGCGGTCGGAACAGTGCCCCGACTTTTTGTGTTCGTCCGATCCGACTTCTGGAGGTGCGATGATTTCGTGCGCGACGTGCGGCGTGACGAGCCAGCCGTCGTTGGCGATCGCCGCCATCAAGCGGGCGATCTGTATTGGCGTGGATGTTAGCCGAGATTGACCGATCGCCAGTCCAAGCGTGTCGCCGGGATACCATGGGGTCCGCTTGTTCGATTCAGCCTCGGCATCGTTATTCGTTGAATCATCGCGCCACGGAGAACGTGGCTCGGCGAATTCCGACAGTGAATTGGTCGGCATCGTGCGGCTGATTGGTTCGATGGTCGCGTCGGTTTTGTTTTGTATCTTCGAGAGCGTTTCCGGATCGGGAGGACGTGGCAGCCGACCGCTTCGTTCCGCTGGCAAGTCGATCCCTGTCGGCCGTCCGAATCCGAAGCGATCGGCCCAATCGCACAAAGCTTGTGGTCCGATCGTGCGGGCCGCGTTGAAGAAGTACACGTTGCACGAGACGGCCAACGCCTTCGTCAAATCGGTGGCCGCATGGCCGTGGCCGAAGTGAGTGAAGCTGTAGCAGCGGTACTTATTTGGCTGATCGAGATATCCGCGACATTCGATCGCGCGATCCGGGTCGATGCGTCCGCTTTCGATGGCTGCGACCGCCGACACCGTTTTGAAGACCGAGCCGGGAGGAAGCGTGGCTTGAGTCGCGCGAGAGAACAGCGGCCGGCGAGGATCGTCGAGCAGAACCAGCCGTTGCTCATTCGTGCCGCTCAGCCAGTCGTTGAGATCAAATGACGGAGCACTCGCCGCCGCCAATACCGCACCACTTCGTACATCGAGAGCGACCAAGCAAGCCCCGTAGTGCAACCTTCCAGCTTGCAACTCCGCCGCGTCATTCCGCTTCCGCAGTTCCTCAACCAACAGCGAATTGACTCGCTGTTGCAGTGGCACCGAAACATTCAATACCACGTCACGTCCGGACCGAGCGGGTCGAATCAATTCCGTTCGTAACACGGTTCCGTGCGGATCGCGAAAAATCTTTCGCTGACCGCACACGCCGCGCAGCACCGATTCATACGAATGCTCAACACCCGCTTGGCCGATCAAATCGCCGTGCCGATAGTCGAGCGGATCGCCGTCGGGAAATTCTCGTTTCCGCTGAGCCAATTGTTCGTCGCTGATCGGCGTACGGTAGCCGATGAGGTGCGGGGCCAATTCGCCAAGCGGGTAAACACGACGCGAAATCACATCGGTTCGCACGCCGGGAAACTGATGTGGATTCGTTTCGATCGCCGCCACGACCTGCCAATCGACGTCATCCAGCAGCAAATGATGTTCGGTTTGCTCGGCAATTCGGGCTGGATCAAATCGCTCGCGAATCGGCGAGGTCGTCAACTCGTACTTCACGACATCCCAGGCTTGAAAAAAAAACTGCTGCGGTTCGTCTGCAGACGGATCAAACTGTGGCTGTGTGGCTGCTTTTGATGATTGGCCGCGCCGCTCTTCGACGGAACTCAGAATCCGTTGGACTCGTTCCTGGATGCGACTACGCGAGGCGGTCAGTTTGTGGGGACTCACTTCGGTCATCTCGGCCAGCGATCGCCACAATTCGTCCCGTCGTTTGAGCACTTCCGTTTTCGCTTGCTCGACTATTGTCTTGTTGCGTCGATCGGCCCGGCTTAAGCGAGACAGCGCTTCGTCGCGCAGCCAACGTTCGTCGGGCGGCTCTTCCAGCCAGCGGTACTGCACATGTACTCGATGCCGCTCTTCATCGTGAGCAAGCAACTGGCCATCGGCCGAAAGAATTCGCCCGTGCCGCGCCGGGATCTCTTCGATGGCAACACTTTCTGTTGGCTCTTCGACGGCGAACGCTTCGGAGCGGAATCCTTGCAAGTGAATCAATCGCCCGGCCACGACGAGTAGCGGCAATGTCATCGCCACCGAAAGCCACATCAGCCGCAGGCCCGGCTCGGCATCGACATCCTCTCCCCAGCCGGTCCGCGTTACGGACGAAGGGTCATAGGTGGGAGTCGGTCGGTTTCGCATGGGAGGCTCAAAACTCAAGTCTCAAATCCAACGCTTCTCAGTAAACTTCCCAGGTTCCATCCGTGTGTACCTGCATTCCGAGCTAATCGGTGAAAACTCAGGCAACGCTGGGACGCACGGATCGCGAGGTCACACGAATGGGAACTTGTTATTGGAATGATTCTTACCGGCCGGGGGCGAGCGCCCGCCGACTCGCATGTGTGTTTGTGCGATCTTGCGAGATCGTTTGGTTGCCGAGCACTCGTCCGATGGCGGCAAACAGCGTGACGAGTACGAGACCATAAATCGTTTCGCCGCCGACGGTCAGCAAGCTGGCCAGCGTGACGGCGGGGGCATCAGACAGGACGCTGCTCAGACTGCGTGACAACAACAGGCCGGAGCCGATCATTCCGAACTGCCAAACTCGCCATGGGATTTTCGAGCGTACGTCGTCGTCCGGTCGCAACCCCGCCAACAACAGTGTGGACAGTGTGATCGCGAGCATTTCGACACCGAAGCGCCCGTCCGAAAGTCCGTCGGCCAACAGTCCTACAATTGTGCCCCAAATCCAGCCGCGAGCGTCATCAAACCACGTCACAGCCAGCACAACCGGCAGCCACATCAACGGCGGACAGCTATCGCCAATCGTGAGGTTGTGACCGCACGCGGCATGAGCGGCGAGCGAGATGTAGGTCAAGATGGCGAGGAGGAGGTGTTGCATGGGTGAGTGGATAAGAGAATTAAAGTTTGATATTCGCGATTACTCTGACATCCGGCGTTCGTTGACTGCCGGTTTGATTATGCGGACGTACCTTGCGGAATGCGGGTCGAGGGCGGGCCGGACTTCGATGTCCCAGTGGGTTGCGCCGGGAGTCAACTCGGCGCGCGTAACGGTTCCGTAAAACAATGGGGACTCGAAGCCGCCTGGAGTTTCCAGCGAGAAAACTTCGTCGCCTTCGCTGACCGGTTCGGTCGAGCGGATTTTTGTAAGCGAACAATTGTCTTTGCCGGTCCCGATCAAAACTCCCTCGGTCGCGAAGATCAGGCCAGCGGAGGTCAGTCGCGCAAGTTGTGCTCGGCCTCGAAAGCGTTTGTCGGTCAGCGGCACCCAGGTGCTCGACCAATGTCCGACATGTTGCAACTTGCCGACAATGCAGCTTCCGGAAAAGACTGGCAGATCGGCCGATAGACCAGCATCCGTTCCTTGATCAACGAGGTTGGCGTTCGCATCCAGCACAAACGAGGCTTCGACAACTGCGCTGGATGTGCCGCGGTTCAACAGCTTGCCACCACGCCACGACGCGGCCAGTTCATCGCCGATCACGCGAGCCTCGACGATTTGCGGGACGATCAATGGCGGCGAATCCAGCGGCTTGTGCGATTCATCGTGTCGTTGCAAGGCCAACAGTTTTTCGTCGCGAGTTTGCTGACGAGCCAATTGCTCGCGGCGAAGTTGCTTTTGAGCTTCCGCTAATTCCGCTCGCAGCTCCGTGAGTTGATCGGCCAACTCGCCAGCGTCGTTACCCAGAAGTTGCCGCCGCAATTGCTGCGAGGCGGCGAGTTGCGTCACGCTCGCGAGGGACACACCCGGCGTGAAAACATCGCGGATCGCGGATCGAAGACGGCTTTGCACAAACGGCGGCGAAGCGATCAGCGCGATCGCGAGCAACAGACCAAGAATGGCGAATTTGAGTTGATTCATGTCGTGAAGACCCAGCGAATCCGGTGACCTCCGTCGCGGAAGCGACTGAGCTACGTAGGCGAGTCGCTCGCGCGACTCGCATTCCGGGGACCACTTCTATTGATCGAGTTACTGAATGAGTTTCAAGAGGCCGATCGCTCCCATCGTGACAGCGACGCCGGAAACGGAAGTGAGGACCGGCTTTTTCGCGGCGGCCCATTGTGCGCGAATGACGAAGAAAATCATGAACGGGACGAAAAGGGAAACGAACGTGGCCATCGGACTGCCTCGCAGAATGACGAAGATCAACCAGATTTGTCCGGCGATCATCGCGACCATGCCCGCGAGACCGATGAGGCCAATGAGACCCAAAATGGTTTCCATCGTGCAATTTCCCCTTCCATGGATTGCCGGTCGATGAATGATATTAGTCGGATCGCTAGCGATCGGTTCGCGAGAAACAAAACGCAACCGGACGCCGGCTGATGTCGTTTCAGAACTCCTTTGTGCCGTCATCAAGACTGGACCGCCATTGAGACAGGTGGTCGAGACAGATCGCGGTACCACGGGCAACGGTGGTTAACGGGTCGTCGGCGACTCGCACGGGAATTCCAAGTTGTTCGTTCATGAGTTGATCGAGTCCGCGCAACAAACCTCCGCCCCCGGTCAGGACTAAGCCGTGATCGACGATATCCCCAACCAGTTCCGGTTTGCATTTTTCAATGCAGTGCTTGACGCAGTTGAGAATCGCGGTGAGCGGATCGCGCAAGGCTTCGCGGATTTCCTCGCTGGTCACGACCGCTTTGCGAGGCACACTGCTGATCGTGTCGAGACCCCGCACCTCGGCTGTCAGTTCTTGATTCAGCGAAAATGCGCTTCCGATTTCCAATTTGACTCGCTCGGCCGTGGGGGTACCGATCCGCAGCGAGAAGTGATTCTTCAGATATTCGACGATCGCCTCGTCCAGTTCATCCCCGGCGACTCGGATCGACTGCGACACGACAATCTCGCCGAGGCTGAAGATGGCGACATCGGTTGTGCCGCCGCCGATGTCGCAGACCATGCTGGCGATCGGCTCGGAGATCGGCAGCCCGGCACCGATTCCAGCCGCTTTCGATTCTTCAATCAAGTAGACGCGCCCGGCTCCGGCGCGTTCGGCCGAATTGAACACGGCTCGCTTTTCGACCGGCGTGATTCCGCCAGGCACAGCAATGATGACTCGCGGCTTGAGCCCGCGCATCTGCCTCGACGCCTTCTGAATGAAGTACCGCAACATGGCTTCGCACAGTTCGAAGTCGGTGATGACTCCGTCCTGAAGCGGCCGAATGGCGGTAATCGAATCCGGAGTACGCCCGAGCATCTGCTTGGCCAGTTTGCCGACAGCGGTCCCTCGACCAAGCACCCGCCTTGTCCCTTTTTCGAGGGCCACGACCGATGGCTCATTCAGGACAATCCCTTCGCCCTGAACCGAGACCAGCGTATTTGCGGTCCCCAGATCAATTGCTAAGTCCGGACAGAGGAATTGCCGTAACCGGTGAAACATAGGTCGTCCCTGACCGTCTGGCTGAGGCTTTCAAAATCGGGCGGGCTTCTACCGTATTTGCGAACATCCCAACAAGACCCTTTCCTGTTGCCGGGCCAGGTTGAGAGGCCAACAGCCGGTATTTTTGGAACGAATCGGCAGCGTCATCACAGGCCGCAAGATTGTGCGCCAAATTGACGTGACTTCGTTGACAGTCGCGGCTCAAGACCTAGGTTGGCGAGTGGTTTCTCCCCGGAATCAACAAGGAAAAGGCAGCTCAACGGCTGACCGAGGAAGTAACTATGCATCAAATGAAATCGTTTTGGGCTGACGAGTCGGGTCCGGCAGCGGTCGAATACGCCATGATGTTGGCGCTGATCATTTTGGCCAGCGTCGGAGCGATCGGTGTTTTTGGCTCCAGTTTGTTGAACATCTATCTCAGTATCCGAGGCGCCGTTGATCCGATCTGAGGTCGCCAGAACGAATATCTCCTGCCGGCCGGCGAATTCCTTGCTGCGGCCAGAGTCATCGTCCCGCTTGCCAGCGGCGGATGTCTTCGGCGGTTAGGTGATACACGTCGAGTGAAGCTCCCAGTCTTCGCTTGGGCGTGAATCCGCGGAAATATCCGAACTCATCCAGTCCGACCGCGCGCGATCCACCACGTCCGTCTCGAATCACATGTGGTCGTCCCATGACGAAATTCGCGCTGACAACATGCCAACCAGGCCGAGGTTGCGGCGGTGGTGGCTGATAATGGATGCCCAACGATTCGGGCGGCAGCGTTCCGAAATAGGCCAGCGACAACGGCTCAACTGGATGCTCGTCCAGGAACCGCTTTAGCTCATGCAGGTCCTGACCCCAGTCCAAATTGGAATCGAGCAGATGCTCACGCCCCCCCTCCACGCCGCCCGCCAGTTCATTGAAGTACGCCAAGTATTCGGGATGCACATGCCAAGGATCGAAGATCGCCAGCAATACGATCAAGGCCACCGTGCGAAATCGGTGAGCCGGCCAAGTCCAATCTTCGACGATTCGTGCCGCGAATAAAAACAGCAACGGCAGCACGGGCAACACGTACCGAATGCCAAGCTGCATCCCCGACCAACTGGCCGCGAGCAGCAATACCCCCGCCGGGAGCAAGCAACACGCAATGCCACTCCGCAATCGGACACGCCGCCAAAGCGTGGCGATCAACCCGCCGAACAACACCAACTGAGTCGCGTGGGGCAGTTTGTAAACCAGCGTCATCACGTAATAGCGCGGAAACGGTTTCGTGCTCCATTCCAAGTCGAGGAACACCGGATGCTCAGCTTCCATGACCGCCTTTTGGCGATCGATTCCAACGACGTAATCGCGCGGCAACGGGACCGGCAACGCGGCCAACACTCCCAATCCCGTCTGCCATGCGCGAGCTGAGCGGCTTTGAAATTCAAACGACTTCAACGGAGTCAGCGTCCCTCGAAAAAGAAACGCGCCGTTTAAGCTGAGCCATGCGACGCCGATGACAATCGCGACCAGATGTAGCCGAAGTCGTATGACCGCGAACAGTCGCCCACCCTCCGAACTCTCACGAGTTCGGCTACAAGGCCACCATTCAATCACCCACACCGCGATGACCAGCGGCAGGAGCAACACGTTGGTGAACTTCGCCGCCTGCGACAGCCCCAACGCCAAACCGAGAATCACACCCCAGCGGCGATTCGGCTGAACGGCAAACTTCCACGCTGCGTACAACGTCGCGGTCCAGCACGCCGCCGCTCCCACATCCGTAGTCAACAGAGATCCGTGACCGAGCACGGTCGGATCGCGAGTCCACAGCCACGCGACCAAACAGGCCGCCGCCGGACCATGCCACTCCCAAGCCCAACGAGCCAACAGCGCTCCCGTAGCGACCATCAGCAATACGATCGGCAGCCGCGCCCAAAACACGAGCCGCTCATATCGATCGGGATTGGCCTGCAAGAACTCATCGCCGAACTGGCCCAGATCGCCGGTCCTGTTGCTCTGCGGCGATTCGGCTCCGACGAATAGCAGCGGCCAAGTTCCCCACATTCGAAGCAGTGGTGGGTTGAGCGGCTCCCAATCGAATCGCCCCGTCTTCCAATTCAGCAGCCCCACCGGGATGTGCCAGTACTCATCATGAGTCACCGTCAAACTTGCGGCGGTCAGCGCGCCGACGATGAATTGAACTGTTAACAACACGAAAATAACGCTTAACACGCACAGTTTTGACCTGGGGCAGCGCGCCGGCATCGACTCGACAGATTGCTCGGAACTCACGCCAAATGCCTTCCGGTTTCCATGCTCCCGATTGGCCTCTCCGAATCGGGAAGGTTTGACCACGGTACAGGTGACGAATAGCGTAGCGAACCTGCGAAATCCAGACCTGCCTTATGGAGCCGAACTCATGCGCTCAATCTTCGTTGTAGCCGTCGTGGCCTTTTGCTCGTCTGTTCTGAGTCTTCGAGCCGACCCGCCTGCGCCTGGTCACTCGGTTCACGGGGAAGTTTTCAACGAAGGACCTCGACAAGCGGCGTATTTGATGGGCGGGACCGGGGATGTCAGTTTTCCGATTACGGCCGGGAATTCCGATGCTCAGGCGTTTTTCAATCAAGGGGTCGGGCAGTTGCATGGGTTTTGGTATTTCGAGGCAGAGCGGTCGTTTCGACAGGTCGCGATGTTCGATCACAACTGCGCGATGGCTTATTGGGGAATGGCTTATGCGAACATCGAGAACCGCAGCCGCGCGGCCAAGTTCATCGTCAAGGCGGTCGAAAAGAAGGGAGCCGCGTCGCGCCGCGAACAGCTTTTCATCGACGCGCTCGCCGAATACCTCAAGCCGGAACAAGATGACAAGCGAAAAGATGACGAACGACGCAAAGCATACATCGTTGGGCTGGAGAAAGTGCTTCTGGAGTTTCCCGACGACATTGAGGCCAAGGCATTCCTGACTGTGTTTCTATATCAGAGCAAAAGCAACGGAGTGCCAATCACGAGTTATTTCGCTGTCGATGCGCTCCTATCGGAAATCTATCGAGCCAACCCGACGCATCCAGCTCATCATTTCCGCATTCACCTTTGGGATGACAAGGACGACAAGAAGGCCCTCGAATCGGCCGCACGCTGCGGTCAGACGGCACCGAAGATAGCGCACATGTGGCATATGCCGGGGCACACATATTCTGGATTGAAACGCTGGGCCGACGCGGCGTGGCAGCAGGAAGCTTCCGGCCGGACCGATCATGCTCACATGAGGCACGATCAGGTGCTCCCCGATCAGATTCACAATTACGCGCACAACCAAGAATGGTTGGTGCGGAACCTGATTTACCTGGGCCGTTCGCACGCAGCGCTCGACCTATCCAAGAATCTGCTGGAATTGCCACGACATCCGAAGTTTAACTCGCTGACCAAAGGGAGCAGCAAGTTCGGACGCGAACGGCTTTTGCAAGTCATCGAGACTTTTGAGATGTGGAACGAGGCAGTGGCCCTCGCGCCCACGATGTACCTCGAACCGACCGAAGTCCTAGCCGAACAGTCGAAGCGACTGCGACTGCTCGGAATAGCGCATCATCAACGGGGTGAGTTCCCGGCCGTCGAAGAGAACATAAAACAGTTGGAGGCCATCTCCGCTAAGCTCGAAGAAAAAGCGCAGGCCGATGCGACCGAAGAAGAAAAGAAAGCAACTGAGGCCAAGAAGAGCGAGGCAGACATCGCGAAGGCTCGCGACGAGAAATTGAAGAAATCGCGAGAGTCGATTCAGCCCGTCGAGAAAGCGTTGGCGGAACTGCGTGGCGTGTTGCTGCTGGCTCGTGGTGAAACCGACAATGCGCGCGAGCAATTCGAAAAGGCGGACATTCCGAAGCTGCGGATGGCGAAGTATCAATTTCTGTGCGGTCAACACGACAAGTGCATTGAGTCGCTAACGGCCGCCGTGAAATCGGCTGAGAATGAAGTCGTGCCGCTGGCGGTGCAAGTCGATTTGCTGCGGCGGATGAACAAGCTGGATGACGCCAAGTCTGCGTTTGCCCGGCTGCGCGATGTGGCCTCGCAAGCCGATCTCGATTCGCCGTTGCTGGCGCGACTGGCTCCGTTCGCCAAAGAGCAAGGTCTGCCAGACGACTGGCGAAATCCTACTCCGCCGAAAACCGATGTTGGTGACCGACCGTCGCTCGATTCGCTCGGCCCGTTTCGCTGGTCGCCGACCGCTGCGCCGGACTGGAAGCTGCCGTCGCCCGGCGACAAGACACTGGCGCTGGCCGACTATCGAGGCAAACCGGTCATCGTGATCTTTTACTTGGGAGCCGGCTGCCTGCATTGTGTCGAACAACTGCAAAAATTCGCGCCGCGTTTGAATGACTTCCAGCAGGCGGGCATTTCGATCGTCGCAATCAGTTCCGAAGATCTGCCGTCACTGACGACCTCGCTCGTGACTTTTTCCAAAGAGACTCCGTTTCCGATCCCGCTGGCCGCCGATCCCGAGCGCTCCGTGTTCCGTGCGTATCGCGCGTTCGACGACTTCGAGAAGTCGCCGCTGCACGGCACCTTTCTGATCGACGCGGCTGGCCTGATCCGCTGGCAGGACATCAGTTTTGAACCGTTTCAAGATGTCGATTTTCTACTGCTCGAGTCGAAGCGACTGTTGACACACTGAGTTCGTGATCGGAGACGGGCTTTCGCGACTTCCCGATTCGCTGACCCGCGCTTAGATTGCGATCCAGAATTACAGACACACGGGTTCGAGGGATTCTCATGGCAGAAGACATGTCGAAATACGCCGCCGAAAGTTTCAAAAAAGGGACAGAGGCGATGGCCAAGCAGAACTGGGACTACTGCGTCAGTATGTTCGGGCAGGCAGTCAAGTTGGTGCCGTCGAATTTGCTGTATCGCCAGACGCTGCGAGGCACAGAACGCCGCAAGTATCCCAAAGGGACTGGAGCCAAGATGGCTGGAATGCGGCTCATGGGGGTGAAGGCCAGCATCAAGAAATCCCGCATGACCAGAGACTGGAAGTCGCTCGATCAATCCGCCGAGGAAGGGCTGATGCTGCTGCCGTGGGATCCGGAACTCAACGCGGAGATGGGCGAGGCGACCTCGCAAATGGGCTACACCGACGTCGCCGTGCAAGGCTATCGCTGGGCGGTCGAAGGCGATCCGAACAACAAAGTATTCCTCAAGGCACTCGGTCGGCTGCTGGAAGACAAAGGCGAGTTCCTCGAAGCGATCAAGTTTTGGGATCGAGTTTACAAGCTCGACCCGCTCGACAACGAGGCTCGTTCCAAGATCACGCAACTCAACGCGCGGTCGGTTATGCGTGACAGCGAGTTCGACGAAGACGGCAACAAGAAAGAAAAGTCGATCGAGGACATCCGCAAAGCGATCAGCAAGCAGGCTCCCAGCGGAGGGATTGCGGACGGGCCGGGACAATCGGAAGAGGCCGATCTGCAACGAGCCATTCGAAAAGACCCGGACAACAAAGACGGCTATCTGAAGATGGCCGACTACTACAAGCGAAACGGCAAGCACGAAGACGCACTGGGGTTGCTGCAAAAGGCGCTGGAGCTTTCCGGCGGCGATGCGAATATCCGCGAGTTAGTCGAAGACATCGAGTTGGACTTGATGCGGAAGAATGTGGATTTGGCGAAAGACCACGCCACGAAGAAACCGAATGACGAAGCGGCCAAACAACGGGCCGAGGATCAGAAAGAAGAATTGCTCAAGCGCGAAATGGAGGTTTATCGAACGCGTGTGGAACGGCACCCGAACAACGTCCAGGCGAAGTTCTTCCTCGGTCAATGTTTCTTCAAGCTGAAGATGTACTCGCAGGCGATCCCGATGTTTCAAGCGGCGGTCGCCGATCAACGGGTCGAGGCGGATGCGCTGCTGTTCCTCGCCAAGTGCTTCATCCAGGAGAAGAAGGGGACGCTGGCTCGCAAGCAATTGGAAAAGGCGATTCCGAAGCTCAACCCGCAAGAGAACAAGGCGGCATATCTCGAAACGCATTACTACTTGGCCCGCTTGCTGGAAGAGGCCAAGGAATATGCCGACGCCGAAGAACACTACGGCGAAGTACTGACTCAAGACTACGAGTACAAAGACGCGCTCAAGCGGCTCGAAAACTTGCCCGGCAAGTAACCCGAAAAGTTAGTGTGCGGTCGCGTCAAGGATCAGGGAAGTTCCGGCGGAATATTCCCTGACAAAACTCTTCGCAGTTCACCGACGTACCATTGCAGCGCCAAGCGTGTGTGCTGAAACGCCTCTTCACTGCGAACGGTTTCAAAGGCCACGCCGGTTTGAACTCGTTCCAACTTGGCTTGCAAAACGTCAAGTTCTGCGAGCCGCTGATCCGCATCGACCAGCGAATCGTCAAGCGAAAGCAATGAGTCGAGTTGCAAGTACGTTCGCCAGCGATCACCGTTTTCCCAGTCGTTCAGCTTTTGCGACAGCTCTTGTGCCGACGTGGTCAACAGCCGGCGCAAATGCACAACTGGCTCGGTGGAGAATTCACGCAGACTGAGGTGGAGAGTGCGAAACGATTGTGACTGAGTGACATCTTGGAAGGTTGGGTTACGTACGGTCTCGTCAAACAGATCGGCAATGCCGCTGATTTGCTGACGTGTCTCGGCGTTCGGCGGTTCATCCCCTTCGCCGACGACCGACGCGACGGCGGACAGTTGCAGGTATCGCACCCAGGATTCACCGTTTTCCGCTGCCAATAATTCGTCACGCAGTTGATTGGCGTTTTGAACGAGCAGCTTGCGTTGATCGACAAACTTCAGACTGTTGAACTCTTCGGCCGTCAGGTTGGCAGTAATGGCCGGTGCTGGAACGCTGGTGACGATTGGTGACTGGCTCGTCACGGTCACGGGGGTGGAAGCCATGACGAAGTCGTCTTGAAGCAACAACGGGCCGCAGCCGAGAGCCAGCCCAGTGCCGACGTTGCAGAAGCTGCTGCCGTATCCGCCACCGAAGCCCGAACCAAATCCTCCGACCGGGAAACGTGGGCCACCGTGGGAACAGCGGGATCTCGAATACGGCGACCCCAAAGTCAGAGACCACCAACTGCTGTTTCTTGCCGAGCCGAAGCCGCCGTGGGAATGAGAGTGATTCGCGTGGTTCGATCCATGATTGTGATTTGAATCAGTGCCCTGTTGGTTGTGGTTGTGGTTGGTCGCCGGGTTTTGGCCAGGCTGGTTGTGATTCGGACGTCCGACGTGCAAGTCGTGCTGATGTGCAGGACCTGTCGGCTTGTGGGCTCCGACGCCCGCTGCGACGGCTGGCAGATGACGGAGCGACGTCACGGTATTGGTTTCGTGCGAGTGAATAGCCCCGGCGTGGCCTCGTTTGCCGAGTGGTGGGACGGCGGGAGTGACGGTGATCGCGGTCGCTCCCGTGTTTGATTTTGCCGGCATGATCGGTGTTACCGATCGTTTTTCCGCATGGCGATGCAAGTCTGGACTTGTTTGAATCGAATTGGGGAATTTATTTGAGACAGGCGGCTTGGGGGCGTTCACGATTGGTGCCGATTGAGGCACGGAGTTCCGCACAGTCGTCTGTGGAGTCGGAACTGATCTCACAACTGGGGCCGGAGTCGGTACTGATCTCACAACTGGAGCCGGAGTCGGTACTGATCTCACAACTGGGGCCGGAGTCGGTGCTGATCTCACAACTGGGGCCGGAGTCGGTGCTGATCTCACAACTGGGGCCGGAGTCGGTGCTGATCTCACAACTGGGGCCGGAGTCGGTGCTGATCGCGGTGAGGCGGCAGGAGCGGAATGACTGGATTTCGATGAATGATCGCGTGCGATCGCGGTGGTACTGACAACAGCCGACAAGACCGCTCCCCAGAACAAGGTTTTCGACATGAGCAGGATCCTTTTGATTCGGGACTCAGACACAGAGGGTGGACGGGCTGAGGCGAACGTCATGCCAATCAAATCGTCTGTGATCGTGGGGCAGGTTTTCAACCTGCCCGTCACGAGCCAATTCGATTCTTGATTGAACGGCGTTCCGTCAAAACCCCCAACATTTGAGAGGCAGGTTGAAAACCTGCTCCACGAGGTTGCTGTTCATCGACCGGCCACAATGGCCTGGGCTACAGATTGCAGATGCGACGTCAGTTCGACATCTTTGTGATCAAATTCGCAACAACGGGAATCTTGAAGCGATGGACCTTTTTACCAGTCAGATACGACTGCGGCTATTGATCATGCTCGATATCGCACTGCTGGCTTTCGCGCCGGCGGCGACCGCAGAAATCGCTGAATCGCCGGGCGAGCAATCGGCGATTCGGAAACTGATCCGTGGCGGCGCGGTCGTCAAACGGTTTGAAGTCAAAGAAACGGAGACCGCCGGGCTGCTTGTTCGCTTCAAGGCCGAGCATCTCGACCGCGAGGGCTGCCTCTCGGCCGAGTTGCTTGAGGCACTCTTGGAGATGTCGCGTGTCGCCGTCGAGTTCCGAGGCTTGCCGCTGACTGATGTTGGGCTGAAACGATTGGCGTTGAAAACCCGATTGATCGGACTGGACCTGTCAGGAACCAATGTGACCGATCGCGGTCTGGCGGATTTGAGCGGCGAAGAATTGCCTCATCGTGAATCGTTGCGGTTGCTGGACCTGAGCTTCACTCGCATCACGGACGAAGGACTAAAGTCGATTTCCCAATGGAAGCAACTGCGACATGTTTCGGTCATCGCGTGCTCAGTGACCGACAAAGGGATTGAGCCGTTTTCGGCAATGCCCGAACTCCGCAAGGCGTATCTGACGAACACGCGTGTGACGGTCGCCGCCGTGAGTCGCTGGCGGCAACGGGCAGCGAGATGCCATATCGAACACTGAGCGGAGAGTTAGAACGCTACCGCCGGTGCCTGTCCCGGTCCTGCATTCTTCTTGGGGATTTGCGAATCGACTTTCAACAGTTCCAGCGTGTGCTTGAATTTGTCTTCCATTTTTTCGCGAGGGTCGAGGTTGCGCGGCACGATCAGGACAAAGGCGACAAGAACGTCTTTGTTTTCGTGGCGGTACAACACGGCATCGATCGGCGGATTCGGCAGCGACGGCATGTGGATACTTTCAATCTTTCGCCGCGTGACATACGGCGAAAAACTTCGGATCGAGTCCCAGTCCCACGGCTCATCGGGAGAATCGTTCTTCACGTTGAAGGCATTCGCCAGCGTGTTAAATAGTTCGGAGTGATAGTTCATCGGCTCAATGTCGGGATTCAGCAACTTGTCGTTCCAGCGACTCAGGTTGCACAGCAAGTGCAGATAGGCCGGAGCCGTGGCGTTGTCGTTGCCCGGCACTTCGACTCGAACGCTGGCTTTCCAAGTCGCCAGCACACCTTCCAAAACAATATTGGGAAAATAACCCAACCGCGCCGGATCATCGGCTGGAGCCAATTGCGGCGGAGGCGACTTGTCGTCTTTCGGAGGCGGGGGGGGGAGCAATTGGTTGAACGGCTTCGGCACACGGACTTCCACCACATCAATCTTGATGGACCTTGGCACTAACGCCGTGTTCACCCGATCGAGGTATTCGAAATACTGGCGAGTCGCGGCCAATCGCTCTTCGTACGTTACGCCGCCGCAACCGGCCAGCGCGATCGTGCCGCCAGCCAAGCGACCCAAAAACGAACGGCGGTTCCACAGATGAGTAACGTCATTCAAGGTGCAGTCCTCAAAGATCAACTCGGCCAACATTGTGAACAATTGTGCGAGTGCGGCGTAACAACGTCAACCGAGCCGTATTCGCCCAAGTTCGACTTCTAACGAGGAACAGGTGAGGTCGGAGTCAATGGAGAAGAACCCGCAGGAGAAACGGGGCTTGTTCTCTCGTTACAGCGTGTTCCCACCTGTTCAATTCCTTCCCCATTGGGTTCGTGTGGACCAGCGATTATCAGCGCAGCCGGTGCAGACCACGGGCCGCGCGTTCGTGATTGAATAACTCCCAGGCTGGTGATTCGTGTTTCAAGAGTTTGAGAATTTGCGAAGCCGTGCAGTTCAATCGCTCGGCGGCCAGCGGCAGATCGAATTCGACACGAAACAGGCAATCGAGTGCTTCCGCCAACAGCGCGGGAAAGTCCGCATGTTCGGGATTGATGGCAACCCGCCCGCCGCGACAGCGTGACCGCCACAATTCCGAAGGCACTGATTCCGCCGACCGATCGGTTCGCATCCCGACTGCTAACTTCAGACGCAATCGAAACAGCGCCACGCGGCGATTCTCCGCTTGACTGCGACGCTCATTGGCCTCCGCCTCGACCCCGGTGGGCTCGAATTTGAGCACGACCGCTGTTTCCACTTTGTTGCGATGCTGACCCCCGGGTCCAGATCGCCGCAGACGCCGTTCGGAACAAGCTCGCAGCAAGTCGTCGTCGGCCAGCGAAGCGGGGTGTACGTCGATCATTTGGATTTTGGTTCTTCGAGAATTCAACGGAAACTGGAATCCGGCCTACTGGCAGAGATGAGACTCGATTTACAGGAACAACGCAGTGAATTGTCGTAAATCAGCCAGATCGCCATAGAATCGTTGGAACCTGCCAGAATCTGGTTGACGATTTTCTAAAGTGGCCGTTAGCATGACTCTTGAACGAGGCCCTTCAGCCTGTAATGTAAACGAACTCGCACAGACGAATAGCTCATGTTGCTGTTGGTCGAATGTCATTCCTGTTCCCGATTTCATTCAAAGGAACCCCACTTATGTTTCACCGAAGCCGACGCCGCGGATTCACACTGATTGAGTTGCTGGTCGTGATCTTCATTATTGCGATTTTGATCGCGATCCTTTTGCCGGCCGTGCAGCAAGCTCGCGAGGCCGCTCGCAAGTCGCAATGCACGAATAATCTCAAACAAATTGGTTTGTCACTGCACAACTACCACAACACGCATAAGACGTTCCCGCCAGGCATGATTGCCACTCAGTTCCAAAACATCACTCCTTCGTCCGCGAAACGCACCACTCTGCCTCTGGAGGCAACTCAGGCCAACGCAGTGAATCTTGGATACCACGGCACGAGTTGGATGCTGCAGATCCTGCCGAACATGGATTACGGAACGATCTATAAACAATGGAATTTCAACTACAACGTTCGCGATAACGGGATCATCACCGGAGTCACGATGCCCAACCTCTTCCGCCCGGGCAATCAAGACATTCCCGGCTTCTACTGCCCCACCCGCCGAGCGGAAATGAACATCACCAAGTTCGTGTATGTGAAACGATTGGATCAGGCCGAGTGGACTAAGGGAGGCAACGACTACGGTGGCTGTGCTGGCCGCGGCATCATCTGGGATGACACCGGAGCGACTCGTTCGATCTACGCCGTGTTGCCAGATCAGATTCCGAACGACGTCACCGAAAAATACCTGCCATCGCCAATCACGAAAGGCATTTTTTACGTCAACAGTAAGACCCGGATCGCGGACATCACCGACGGTACCAGCCAAGTCATCATGGCCGGCGAACGAGCCCTTCTCAACGCCCCGACAAACAATGTGTTGCAAAGCAGCGATGGTTGGGCTTGGGGTGGCGTTTCAACGTTGTTTTCGAATCGCCTGGGCTTGAACAAGGGCGTCAATCTGGATGCTCCGGCCAGTGATCACGATTCTGGCGCGTTCTTTGGCTTTGCTGATGGTCGCGTCAATTATCTGAATCAGAATTTGGATTTGTCGATCTTCCAATTGCTGTCCAGCATGAGTGATGGCCTGCCGGTCGGTGAGTTCGAAGGTAACTAACGGTATCTCTTGCTTCGGTAGTCGTCCGCCGTGGCGGACCCGAATGCGCGTGTTCCGCACTCTGGCGAGTGCGGTTACGACGCGGATTGAGTCGCCTGATCCAAGCGAGGCAGCTTTCGGAGTTAATCACGAAAGCTGCCTTTTTTTGGTTTTGTGTCAGCTCGCCGGAACATTTGTCTTTGGAGCCCTCGCATGACGATTCGCTACGAATGCGGAGAATGCGGCTCGATTCTCAAGATCAAAGACGAACTGGCGGGCAAACCTGGCAAGTGTCCGAAGTGTAAGACTCGATTCACGGTTCCGGACCCGACCGCCACAGATTCTGGGGAAGTCTCGCTGAGTGACGATTCGCCTGCGGCCGCTCGCGAAGTTGACGACGCCGAGGAATCGCCCCGAAGCGCTCCCGTTTCCGATGCGGAATTCGATCCAGCCGCGTTCTTGATGCAAGACGACAGCCCGCCGCCGCCCAAGCGTGGCAGCTCGAAGAAAGTGGCGGTTGAGACTTCCGACGATGACGACGACGACGAGTTTCGCATTCGCCGCAATGACTCGCCGGGATCAAAGTCGAAGAGCCGCTCGTTGCCGCTCGATGACGACGAACAGGAAGAAGTTGACGAGGCCGAAAAACGTAAAGCCTCTCGTGCGAAGCCGCCTGCGGTGACCGGCGTGGCCGCTTCCAATGCCGCCGGGGACTTACTTTCGCAGTCGGCCAAGAAGGGTCGCAAAACTTCCTGGAATGAAGCCGCGCCAAACCCCAAAGCGGAGTCCGGGTTTGACTGGGAAGGATTTGGGCAATATGTCAAGCAAAACGCGCCAATGGTCTTCGGCGGGCTCGTGGGAATCATTCTGGTTTTCTTTGGGGCGAACTGGATGATGTCCGGCCGCTCGAATTTACCAGACTTGGGGCAGGTCACGGGCCACGTCAAAATAGCCGGGCAACCGGTTGTCGGAGCGACATTGTTCTTTCATCCGATTCGCACGGCGGAGCAAAAAGTCCAAAAGACAGAAAACAAAGCGAAGATCATAAAGATCAGTTCGGCCATGGCGGTGACTGATGAGCAAGGCCATTACGAATTGGGCTATGTCGCGAATGTCATGGGGGCACCAGTCGGGCCATGCCGCGTCGAGGTCGATGCCCCCAGCCGGCTGAACGTCCCCAAGAAATGGATGGGGGCAAATTCCTTAGAAGTCCGAGAGGTCAAACCGGGAAAACAAGTCATCGACTTGGATCTTTCGCCATGAACGATGCCGCTCATAATTCGCCGAGGCCGTGCGGTGTTGAATTCCTGTGGCTGTGGCTGATCGGGCTGAGCCTCCTCAACTGCGCTTGCACATCGGTTCCGGACACCGCAGCCGAACGACACGCCAAAGCGGTCAAAGCCTTGATCGACTTCGGAGCGGACGTCCGCGATGTCGATGATGAGATCGCGCAGGAGCGGGGCACGTTCGTGTTCTTGTTTGCCGAGCATATAACCCGCGAGGGCCGGATTGAAGACCCGATCTTGACGTTGTTGCAAGATGTTCAGTCCTGCTTTTTGGGGCTAAGCAATACGCCAGTCAAAGACGCGGCCATGCCCGACATCGCGCGGCTGCTGAACGTGAAATTGGTCAATTTGCACAACACGCCGATCACCGATCAGGCCCTGCCGCTATTAGCCAAGTCTCACAGCATCCGGCTGTTGAAGTTGACTTCAACAAAGATCACGAACGAGGGCCTTCAAGCTTTGACGGCACTGAACGCCCTGCGGATGCTGTATCTCAGCGACACCTATATCACCGACGAGGGACTGCGACATTTGGAGCGGCTGCCGCAACTGGAGGCGCTGAAGTTGTCTCGCGTACCAGTGACGGATGTTGGTCTGGAATCGTTATCGTTGCTGCCGCGACTTCGGTATCTCGGTCTGGATGGCACGGTGATCGGTGCTGCTGGCTTGGACAAACTCGAACACCTCCCCAGTCTGACGTACCTTGATGTCAGCCGCACGGTAATTCCCGAAAACGCGATCAAGGCATTTCGCGAGCGCCACCCAAAGTGTCACATCGAGTTCTGAATGGTCTGGCCGGGCCGGAACCGTCCGCCTAGAATCCGCCCCCGAACCGCTTTCTCGACGGGAGTCTGATTGGCCAATGATCGATCCACGCATTCAGTTGAAGAACCGCCACTTGGCCGCCGTGTTGGCCTTTCTGATCCCAGGTGCCGGACATGCTTATCAAGGTCGCTGGTTCAAGGCGGCCATCTTTTCGAGCTTTGTGTTGGGGCTGTTTTTCTGGGGCATGTCGTTGGGTGAATGGCAAGTTGTGTACGCGCGGTTCAGCACGTCCGATCAAGTTCCGGGACGATCGCGTGAAAAAACGATTGGCTATTTGTCGCAGGTGGCAGTCGGCCTTCCGGCATTGCCAGCACTGATTCAATCACAACGCTATGCCCGAACCAGTTCCGACGAACGAGCGGGTGAGCCGGACGAATTTCCGATGCAGATGACTCCCTTCAACGGTTCGGTGAAAATCGATTCCGCAGCCGGACATTGGGAAGGCCCAGTCAGCGGTCAACTTGATTTGGAATTCAAAGAGGGGCCATTCGGCAAGGAAATTCAAGGCGTCTTAAAAGTCCAGGAGCCAGCGGATCATCGGGGCCAAGAATTGACTCTGGCCGGAAATGTCGAGCTTGGGCCACGATTGGCCGCGAGTGCGGCACTTGTGGCTTCACGCGATTTTGGTCCGCCGAATTCGGCGTATTCCAGTACCCGACGGGCCTTCAAGTCGCGAATTATCGAGCAACGCAATCAGTTTGCTTCGCCCGTTGGAGAAATTCAGGGAAGCATTCCACGAAAATTTTGGGACTGGTATCAAGTGCCGCTTCAGGATGATGCCTTGCAAGATTTGAATCGGCGCTTAGGCCGTCGCTATGAGATTGCCTTGCTGTTTACGTGGATTGCCGGCTTGTTGAATGTGCTGGCGATTTGGGATGCCTACGAAGGCCCGGCTTACGGCTACGGCGATGAGTCTGAATCGCCGGACGGCTCGCCAACTCCGTCAACCGATGTGCCAGCGAATGCGGTCGCGATGGCGGACAAAGTCCCGGCCGGCACGTGAAGTCTGTTTGTTTGAGGATGATGTCTGATGCTGCTCGCGACTCACAATCTGTTGTGGTATTTGCTCCCGCTCACATTGGCGATCAGCCTCGTTTACAGCGCCAGCCGGTACGAAGCTCCGTCGCGAATACTGCGTCGCGCGTTCCAACTGTTCGTGCAAATCACGTTGTTCCTCGGTGTGGTGTTCGTGTTGCTGCTCGTGCTGTCCGACGGGCTGTGATGCATTCACACGAACCCGAAGCGTCCGTCTCACAACAACACTGGACTCAGCAAACTTCATGGCCGCAATCGTTGTCACAGGTGGAGCCGGATTTCTGGGAAGTCACCTTTGCGATCGCTTGATCGCTCGCGGTGATGACGTCATCTGCATCGATAATTTCTTCACCGGCCGCAAGGCGAACATCAAACATCTCATCGGACATCCGAACTTTGAGCTGATCCGGCACGACATCGTGCATCCGCTGTTTGTCGAATGCGACCAAATCTACAACCTCGCTTGCCCCGCCTCCCCGGTCGCGTATCAGTTCAACCCGATCAAGACGATCAAGACCTCGGCGGTCGGCCTGGTCAACATGCTCGGCTTGGCCAAACGCTGCAAAGCCCGCCTGCTGCAAGCGAGCACTTCCGAAGTTTACGGCGATCCCGACGTGCATCCGCAGACCGAAGACTATTGGGGCCGCGTCAACCCGATTGGCCCGCGAAGCTGCTACGACGAAGGCAAGCGAATCGCCGAATCGCTCTGCATGAACTACCACGAATCCAACGGCGTCGAAGTGCGGATCATTCGCATCTTCAACACCTACGGCCCGCGCATGGACCCCAACGATGGCCGAGTCATCTCCAACTTCATCTGTCAGGCTCTGCGCGGCGAGCCGATCACGATCTACGGCGACGGCCAGCAAACCCGCTCGTTCTGTTACCGCGACGACTTAATCGAGGGCATGATCCGCCTGATGGACAACAACGAGCACATCGGCCCGGTCAACATCGGCAATCCCGACGAGAAGACGATGCTCGAACTGGCCCAAGCGGTCATCGCCGAGACCGGCTCGAAGAGCGAACTGAAATTCGAACCGCTCCCCAAAGACGACCCCAAACAACGCTGCCCCGACATCACCCGCGCCCGCACCTGGCTCGGCTGGGAACCGCGAGTGCCGCTGAACGTCGGGCTGGCGAAGACGGTGGAGTATTACCGGCAGTTGCTGGCAAAGTGACGACCATGAGAAAGAACATAAAACAGAACGACGAAATGCCGATGAAACTGTCTCACCCCAAGAGGGTGAGCCACATGGCTATCACTCAGGATGGACGAGTGATTGTGTCGGCCTGCGGTTCGGATCGTGATGGTGGAAGTCAGGTCGTTCAATGGGATCTGGAGACGAACAACCCCATTTGCAAGGAATTGCAGTTCGCGAGCACAATCTGCTCGCTCGCAGTCAGCCCCGATGGGAAACTGTTTGCGACAGGGGGGACGGACGGTTGCGTGAGAGTGTCGGAAGTAGGTAGCGCAAATGTTGCCAACGAATTCCTTCTAAAGAGTCCTGTTTACAGGGTCTGTTGGTCAGCAACCTCGAATCGAATTTTTGCGACGACTGCGACCAGCATCTTTTCATGTTCGATACAGGAAGCCGAACGGCCCAATCGGCTGTTCAAAACAAAACGCGAGCAGCGATTGCGGCTATCACCTGATGGCCAGCGTCTGGCGGCCTTTGGTGGCGTGAGCGTGGATGTCATTAACGCGGTGACGGGCGAAGTAATCTGTCCCACAGTCCGGCATCGACTCAAAGTCTCGGCGGTACGTTGGACGCCAGATGGCAACTTATTGACAGCAAGTGATGACTACTTTGTCCGAGAGTGGAACACACAAACGGGCAGTCTCGTCGGAGAGCTATTCCGTGCGCCCGGCTGGATTTGGGATTTGCAGTGTAGCCGCGACGCAAGTCGCATTCTCATCGGAACGGAAAATACCGGCCAAGCATCGGTCGCCAAGCCAGGCGAGGCTCGGATTTGGGATCGCAAGACGGGTGAACCAATTTCGGATTCGTTGAGCCATTCCTTTCACGTCTTAGGCGCTCGTTTTAGTCCGAACGAAAAGTTGGTGGTTACGGCATCGGTTGATCGGACCACAGCCATTTGGGACGTGGCAACGAATCGACAACTCAAAAAGTTGGAGCACCCAGGAACGGTGTATGAGGCGAAGTTTCACAAAGACGGCAAACAAGTTATCTCTCGTGCTTGTGAATTCATTTTCATTTGGCCGGCAGCGGGCAGCGAATAACTGATGAGGTGTCACTCATGTCACAAATCGCCGAAGAGATTCTGAAATCCTTCCAAGACTTGCCAGAGGAAGAGCAATGTGTTGTTGTGGACCTACTCTGCGAAAGCCTCTGGAAAACCAAACTTAAGCCCGCAGACGCCGAGAAGTGGCAAGCATTCTTGGAGGAACGAATCGCCGCCGCCGATCGCGGTGAATTCGCCGAGGGAACTGCTGACGAAGTCATTGAAGGAATACGTCGTGAACTCGGACTGAAGCCGTCATGATGTGGCAACCACGAATCAGCGAATTGTGGTAAAGGCGTTGCGGCTCATCCCGCAGGAATGACAGCGATTAGCCGGTGGTCGGGGCGCCGCGCAGACCACCGGTTCGCTTGAGAATGACAGCATGCATCTCGGAGGGATGCCAGAAGGAAATGGATCAATCAACGCGCGGCTGGCATCCCTCCGGGATGCGACATCATGTCCAGACCAACCGGTGGTCTGCGCGGCGCCCCGACCACCGGCTAATCGCTATGATCCCTTCGGGATCAAGGCAGCGTCCGATCATCGACAGAACGATGAACTTCACGGAGGAAACTTCATGGCAAAATATCTCGTCACCGGCGCGGCCGGATTCATCGGGTTTCACACAACGAAAAAACTGCTGGCTCGCGGGGACACGGTGGTCGGGTATGACAACCTCGTCCCGTACTATCCGGTCGAGTACAAGCACGCTCGGCTGAAGCAGCTTGTCGGGCAGCCGGGGTTCTCGTTTCAGCAGGCGGACCTCACCGAGCGTGACCGCTTGATGCAGCTTTGCCGCAACGAAAAATTTGATGTGGTCATCAACCTGGCGGCTCAGGCGGGGGTCAGGTACTCGCTAGAGAACCCGCACGCTTACGTCGAGGCCAACGTCGTCGGCTTCGTCAGCATTCTGGAGGCGTGCCGGCACAGCGGCGTGAAGCATCTGGTGTATGCCTCGTCGAGCAGCGTTTACGGAGCGAACACAAACAACCCGTTCTCGGTGCATCACAACGTCGATCACCCCATCAGCCTGTACGCGGCCACGAAGAAGGCCAACGAACTGATGGCTCACACCTACAGCCACCTGTTCGCTCTGCCGACGACCGGCCTGCGGTTCTTCACCGTCTACGGCCCGTGGGGGCGGCCGGACATGGCGTTGTTCCTGTTCACGAAGGCGAT
>JANMIF010000330.1:0-9609 GCA_031375695.1 Planctomyces sp. | reverse complement strand
TCTGTGGATCGCGTCGTGACCGTGCGACTGGCTCGCGGCGAACCGACCGAAGCCGAAGCTGCCGCCGAACGAGTCCTCAAGTTGCGCGAACGAAAGTTCGGAGCCGCCTCGGACGAATTGATGGAATCCCTGGAGAATTTTGGCAACTTGTTCTACGAGCACGGATGCAGTGAAATGAGCGGTAATTTCTTTGAACGAGCCTCCAATATCCGCGATCGAAACTCCAACGCATTGTTTGTGTGACTTGCACCATGAGCTTGAAACTTTCCGCAGCATCTTTCGTAAACGGCGTTCGTTCCAGCGGGCTGGTTGATCCTGCCGTGCTGGAGACGGTCGTTCGCGAAATGCGTGAGGCGGGCGGAGACGCCAATGATTCGCAAACCATCGCGGCGGAACTGATCAATCGCGATTTGATCACCGCTTGGCAATCGGACAAGCTGCTGCAAGGTCGTCACAAAGGATTTTTCCTGGGCCGATATCGCTTGCTGCGGCTGCTGGGGACGGGGCAAATGAGTGCCGTGTACCTCGGCCGGCACATCCTGATGGACCACTTGGTGGCAATCAAAGTTTTGCCGGCGGACAAGGTCGGCGACACGTCGTATCTCGGCCGCTTTTATCGCGAGGCTAAAGCGGTCGCGTCGCTCAATCACCCGAACATCATTCGTGCCTTCGACGTCGACAAGCAATCCGAGGCCGGGACCGAAATCCATTTCTTCGTCATGGAATATGTCGACGGCAAGCTGCTCACGGACCTGATCGAGCAAAAAGAAGATCGGCACATCGACTTCATTCAGGCGGCCGACGTCGTTCGCCAAGCGGCCGAGGGGCTGTCTCACGCGCACGACCGAGACATGGTTCATCGCGACATCAAACCGGACAACTTGTTGGTGACGGAAAAAGGGGAAGTCAAAATCCTCGACCTCGGCTTGGCTCGGTTCTTCAAGATGACCGACGAAGAATCGCTGACGCTCAAACACGACGAGCGAGTCATCGGCACGGCCGACTACTTGGCTCCCGAGCAGGCGATCGACAGCCACACGGTCGATTCGCGAGCCGACATCTACGGCCTGGGCTGCACGTTTTATTACGCCTTGACCGGCCACCCGCCGTTCACCGATGGCACGTTGGTGCAACGCTTGATGGCGCATCAATCACAGCCCCCGCCGCCCGTGATTGCGGAGCGGCCGGATGTCCCGGAAACACTGTTGCAGATTCTCGATCGGATGCTCGCCAAGAAAGCGGCCGATCGCTATCAGACCGCGCAAGAACTGGCCGCCGATCTCACGGGATGGCTGCTCGACAATTCCACCGACGACTGGAAAGACCAGCACCTGCCGATGTACGCCAAGCTGCGACTCAAGGCGATGCTCACCGCCAAACCCGCGCCGGTTGCGGCCGAGGAGGCCACAGTTGATGCGATTACGACCGGTGCGACAAAAACCGAATCCGCATTCGAAAAGTCGGCGAGCAATGCTCCGAAATCCGAATCGCGTCCGGTTCGCAAATCCGTCGCAAAGCCAGTCGCTACCGACAAACCTTCTGCCGACAAAACAACCGCCACCGAACCCGCTCAACCTGCGAAGTCTGTTGCCAGCAAGGCAAAAACCTCCACCAAAGTGGTCATCCCAACACCGGCCGTTGCCGACGAAGATGACTCCGAAACCACACTCGAATCGACCGCCGGTGACAACGCGAGTGCATCGGGAATCGGCCGCATTGTCGAACTTGCCAAGAAAAATCCGAAAGCCACACTCGTTGTCAGCCTCGTCGCCGCCGCGTTGCTCATCACGGTTGGGGTCTGGTGGTTCAAATTCAGTGGCGCGACATCGGCTCGCAACAGCGGACATTCCGTTCCGTCGGCGACTCACGCCGCAAACATCTTCAAAAAATAGCCTGCCCTGGACGCCCGTGTGGAATCGGTTTGCAACCGTGAACTCGCCCACTATCATCCCGCCCCGTTGGCCCGAATTCAGGGATCGGGTTCCAGGTTCTTGGACTTTCCCCGAGAGATTCATTCACCGCCATGCCTGCTCAATTTGAACAAGCCGAACTGCTCAAGCAGCAGTACACAGACAAGTACGTCGTCGTGAAATCGGGTGCTCCCGAACTGCGACGATTTCAGGGACTGACTGGCGTCGTCAAGACGGTCAACATGAGTTGTCGGGCGCTGGTGCTGTTCGATGGCCCGGCTGACATCGGTTGGTACGACATCGACCCCAGTTTTCTGACAATCGTGGCCGAACCGCAGCCCAAACAACCGGCCGACGCCAAAGCCGCGAAGGCAACCAAAGAACCTACGGCTGCGAAAGCCGCACCGGCCGCGATTCCCGCTCCGGCTGTCGGCGGAAAAAAAGCCAGCCCGCTCGACCTGATTCGCCAGCAAGGTGCCGTCGGTGCGAAACCACCAGCCGCGCCCGCAACCGGTGGCGCGAAGCCCAGCCCACTCGATTTGATTCGTCAACAAGGTGCCGCCGGTGCGAAACCGGCTGCCGCGCCCGCAACCAGTGGCGCGAAGCCCAGCCCGCTTGATTTGATTCGTCAACAAGGAGCCATGAAAACGGCTGGCGCTCCGGTCGCGGTAGCAGCCTCCGACAAACCAAAAGCCGTCGCGGCAACCGTTCAGGCCACGGAAGTGAAACCGGCTCCCGTTGCGGTTGCACCGAAGCCAGCTGCGACAACATCCGGCGACGACAAAAACCTTTCGCCCATTGAATTGATCCGTCGGCAAGGTGCCTTCAAAGGCAATTAAAGTGTGGCGTGACGCTCAAGCAACCGGAAATTCGTGACCAAGCAGTCGCGGCGTTCTTTGAATGAGGTTCTCGTGCTCGCCACCGATCCCACGATTGTCGTGTTCGAGCCTCGACCGCGCTGGGAGCCGATCCTGCGATGGCAACTGGCCGACCAGCCTGTGCGTGTCCGACCCTGCCGCGCGTGGTCGAACCTCACGATTCTGCTCGACTCGGCGATCAAATCCCTTTCGTCGCAGTACGTCCCGCTCGAAAGTTCGCCGAACAACTGCGCGTTCGCCCCCATCGCATCGATCCTGATCGACCCGTCCGAACAGATCAACGGTTTTCTAACGTGGCTCACCAGCCGCTCCGCGACCCCGCTGATTCCGCTGTTTGTGATCTGCCCTAACGAGTCCGCAGACCTCGAATGGACGCTGCGCGATGCTGGAGTTGGAGCGGTCCTCACCGGAGAGATTGAGTCTAAGCGGCTCGCGCAACTGTGTTGCCGTCGTTGCGGGAACGAGGCCTGAAACAGGGGGTTAATGGTGGATGCAGCACCAGATAACGCCTGTCGGCTCGCTTGAAAAACACTACAAAGTGAGCTCGATGAAGTTCGGAATGCGAATCGCGGTAGCGAATTGCCTACAGAGTCATCGTCGAAGGCGTTGTTTTTCTGCGAGGATTTCTTGCCGATTGAATGGGTGCAAAGTGCAAAATGTCGAACAAGCGACTTTCGCATCGACGGAATTGTGCAGTTTGCAGTCCTCGCTTTGCACTGAATTGCAGCTTCGCCGCGCTTCATTCTGCCCAAGAAAAAAGCCCAGTCCTTGCGGGCTGGGCTTTTGCTTTTTCAGTGATTTTTCCAGAAGCCTACGGTACGGGGTTGTTGATTCCTTCGTTGATGACGTCCTGGCCCCCCGGATTAAACAGGGTGTCGATGCCTGCGTTTCCGGCGAGCGTGTCGAGGCCGAGTCCGCCGCTGATCGTGTCGTGACCATCTTGGCCGGCAATCTTGTCGTTGCCCGCACCGCCGTCGATCGAGTCGCTGCCGCCGCCCCCTTCTAAAGTGTCGTTGCCGTCACCGCCGAAGATCGTGTCGCGTCCGTCGGGACCACCCGGGCTGACCAGTTCGTTCTGGAGGCCGTCGAAGTCCGTGGGGTCGTTGTCGTCGCCAGAGACTTTGTCGTTGCCAGCACCGGCGTCGATCGTGTCGGCTCCGGAGCCGCCAAGGATCGAGTCGTTGCCCCCCTCACCAGTAATCTTGTCGTCGCCCGCTCCAGCGTCGATCGTATCGTTGCCCGCTTGGCCCATGACGGTGTCATTCCCTTCACCGGAATCGATCAAATCGTTGCCGGCTCCACCGCAGGCGGTGTCGTCACCGTCACCACTGGTCAGCGTGTCGTTCCCCGCTTGTCCGTTGAGGTAGTCATTGCCCGACCCAGGATCAGTGCCACCGATCATGGTGTCGTTGCCATTGCCACCTTCCAGCGTGTCATCGCCCGCTTCGCCATCCATCGTGTCGTTGCCGTCATTCCCCCGAATAGAGTCGTTGCCGTCACCCGCCGCGACGTCATCATTGCCGGCTCCAGCAAAAATGGTGTCGTTGCCGATCCCCGTCACGATCGTGTCGTCGTTATCGCCTCCGTTTACCAAGTTGTTGCCAATTAAGTCAGAGATTTCATCCGCGCCTTGATCGCCGTTGAGTGTGTCATCGCCCGTTCCTCCGTCGATGGTATCGTCACCTGTGTTGCCGTTGATGCCGTCGTTGCCCGTGCCACCGTCGAGGCTGTCGTTGCCGCCGCCGCCGGAGATCGCATCGTCATTCGCACCCCCGTCGATGGTGTCGTTCCCCCCTTCGCCGTTGAGAGTGTCGCTGCCGTCACCGCCAAAGATATTGTCGTCACCCGATTGGCCGTTGACGTTGTCGTTGCCAGCGCCGCCGGCACCGCCAGCGGAGTTCAGGTCATCGTCGCCGCTGCCACCCAGGATCGTGTCGTCACCGAGATCATCGCCCAACGTCCCATCAATGGTGTCGTCGCCGGCTACTCCGTTCATCGTGTCGTTGCCCGAACCACCGCTAATCACGTCATCCTTGGCCGTTCCCGTGATGCTGTCATCCCCTCCTTCGCCGTTCAAAGTTGGCGAATCGAAGTTGGTCAGAGTCGCACTGTTGCCGTTGATCCGGTCATCGCCATCGCCGCCGTTGACCACGATCTCGCGGGGCAGGAACGTCCCCGCCGCGGTCAGGCCATAAATCGTGATCGTGTCGTTGCCATCCAAGCCGTTGACTTCGATGTCTTCAATCGCCTTCGAGGTCACGTTGGTGCCCCCCCCGGAAATGCGGAACACGTTCACCGCCACCCCGGTCACGGTGATGTTGTCGTTGGCGTTGGTGCCGTTGCCTTGGAGAGTGTCGCGCCCCGCACCGCCATCCAGCGTGACGCTCTGGTCGCCGACCGTCCAAGCCAGCAGGTCGTCACCCAGGCCGCCAATTTGCGTGTCCGAGCCGACACCGCCATCGATCGTGTCATCGCCCAAGCCACCGTCGATGTTGTCGTTGCCGTTGTCGCCGTTAAGTTCGTCGTTTCCGAGGCCGCCGTTGATGTTGTCATCGCCATCGCCACCATTGACCGTGTCGTTGCCACTGTTCCCGTTGATTTCGTCATCGCCGTCATCGCCATCCAGCGAGTCATCTCCGGCACCACCGTAGATCGTGTCCGAATCTACGCCGCCAGAAATCGTGTCGTTGCCGGCACCACCTTGGATCGTGTCGTAGCCCACGCCACCTTCGATCAGGTCCGCTCCAGCGCCACCGTCGAGGTTGTCGGGGAAATTGCTTCCCAGAATCGTGTCGTCAAAATCGCTGCCGATCGCCGTAATGATCGGACAATGATTCGGGTTATTGACTCCCGTCGCGAACGCGCTCGTCACACCGGTCAGATCGATCAAGACACCCCCATCGGGAGCGGGATCGGAAGCCGCCCCGGAAGCATTCACGATCAGTTCCGCTACTTGGCTTGCCGGAACATCATCATCCGTTCCGTCCTGGTCGATATCGGCCGATCCGTTAACTGTGACGAAGCCGTTCGCATCCACTCCCACCACCACGTCTCGATCCGGCGCGACCCCGTCCGTGGTGATCGTCAAGAGGGTTTCATCTGGTGGCACCCCGTCGTCAAACATCGGATGCGGGACGTTCGTGAACGTGATCGCTGGTACGATTCGATGTTCGAGACTCTCCAACCGAATCGCGGCATGATGGCCGCGGCGCTTGGCGCGATTCAGAGTTTTCTTAAATGAGACCAACCACGGAAAACTACGCATGTTTAATACTCCCTTATTTTCGAGGCCGCCTTGAATTGTCCGTGGCAGGCCGGCTCTTGGACCGTTGGGATACTTGTGTCCCAATCATCTGGTGCTCTCTCCGTGAGAGCACTTGCAGACTAAGCACAAGAAAAATCGTCCAAGGTCTCGATTGTCTCGATCTCCTTTCAGCAACGGATACAACTCTCATCCGTTTCAAGCACGAAACAACGGTCAGGAGACTGTTGCTCGTTCTATCGGACATGACAGTGGTACCGAGTAGTCTCAAAGTGGCGGCTGGCGCGACGGTATCAGAAACAACGACTGATCCATTTCGGAGGGCGCGACTCTGACGGTCGTAATGAAGATTCACACGCCAGCAGCTCGCGAGCCACACGGACAAACGGTAGCTCAAGAAAATCTGCTACGACCGGCGCAATCAGTACAACCGATTCCAATTGTGTAGCGGTTATTGGGCCGCTGATTGATTACGCTGGCGAGCGGGGTGGCGTTAGCCTCCCGGTTGGGTCGAATTTGACGATTCCGCCTCACCCACCACTTAGGGACTCACGCCGTCCCTTCCTCCAGCGCAAACCGCTCGCCTGAAAGCTCAATCATGAACCGCAGAAACTTCCTGGCCGTCGGCGTAAGTACGGCGGCGATGATTCGACCCCGGCATGTTTTTGGCGTCGAACCCGCCGCAGACAACTCAAGCAAACATCCGCTATCGGATGCCGAGCGCACGGAATTGAAGCAGACGTTCGACAAAGAGATCCGCAAAGCCACAGAATCATTGGCAAAGCAGCCAGACGATTTAGCAGCCCTGTCAAAACGTGGCGACGGGTATTTCTTTCGAGGTGATTTCGCCGAGTCTCTGCGCGATTATCAAAAGATGTGCGAATTGAAACCGGAGACCGAAGCGGCTCATTGGCGACTAGGCCTTGCTCAATTTTATGCCGGTCAGTTCGAGACATCGGCGAAATTCTTTGACCGGTTCTTTCAGACCGATGACGTTGATCGCGAGGGAGGTTTGTGGAAGTATCTCGCGCAGGCCAAGTCCAGCGGGCCAGAGGCAGCTCGTGCCGGCTTGCTGAAGTACGTGAAGTTCGATCGCGAGCCGATGCCGACTGTTTATCAGTTATTTGAGGGGGCGATCACTCCGGAAGAATTGATCAAGACGGTGGATAAGGCCGAAATTAAAGAGACCGATCGGACCACTCGGCTGTTTTACATCGAGTTGTATATCGGCTTGTGGCTGGACGCTCACAAACGTCCGCGCGAAGCGTTGCCGCATCTGCACGCGGCGACCGCGAACTCGTGGCCGCGAACCGCAGGATACGGGCCGAACTGGATGTGGCATGTGGCTCGAGTCCATTTCGAGAAGCTAGCGAAGTAACCGTTACGATCGGTCGCTCTGGCCGATCGCGACACGCTGCTCAATGGAGCTCGATCGGAATTCAGCAAGTCATTTCGTGGACTTTCGATTGAATTCGCAACTGCCACGGCGAGCTGTCCTTGAAGCTGTTGAATACCGACCGTGATTGGAAAATCTCTCCCGTGGCTTCATGAACTTCCGCCGCTGCTCGAGTCTCTCACAACCGGTTTCACCGGCTCACGGGAACAACAGCGAACGGCCGGAGGCTGGCGACGAAACGTGTTTGGGTTGGATTCAATCCGGGGAAGCCCCAAACACCATATTTCGTCGCAGTCCTCCGGCCGATTTTTTTTTTGGCGACCGCTTTACGTTCGTTTGCGAGCTACTTTGGAAGTGCTCGCTCCCTCATATTCGCTCCCTCGATCTACCACTTTGTCCAAGTAGAGGGGACCACATGTTTTTTCCATCCACGATTCACGAATCGGCGAAGACCGATCTCAGCGTTGAACGACCAGTCGCCAACGAGCGACTGATGCCGGAGGTCGTCGGCGAACCGCTCGATAATTTCTCACTGGGGCTGACGTTTTTCGAAACCCAGGCCTACGATCGCGCGGCTGAGGCGCTGCGGCAAGTTCCGCCCAATCCGCCAGCTCGCTTTGCCTGGGCTCAAGAATGGCTCGGCCAAGCGTACATGAAATTGCAACGGGACGAATTGGCAATCGAAGCCTTGCAACGCGCAGTGCAACTTCACGAATACTTGAAACGCGATCCTCTGACGATTGCGGAGTGTCAGTTCTCGCTTGGCTTGGCATTTGCCCGTTCGGGATACCACGAAATGGCCTTGGCTGAATTCCGAAAGGCACTCAAGCAAGCACCGGATTGGAGCACGATCCACTTCGAGGAGGCTCGCGTCCACGCCCATCGCAATCGGACGATTGAGTGCCTAGGTGCGCTCGGCCGAGCGATTCATGAAGATCACATCTTTCTCCAAAAGGCCAATCGCGATCCCGACTTTGCTCAGGTCTGCCAGTCGCCGCAGTTTCTCCGCTTGTGGCTTGAGAAACTTTCTGAGTCCTAACCGCAGGATGACTACAGATTCCTTGCAGCACCGGCAGAAGTCGGCACAATCCGCAACCCAAATTCCTTTTGGTTCGCGGAGAGTCAATTATGTCCGATCTACAGGTGTCTCAAGAGTTCACGTTTCAGGCGGAGATCAAACAGCTTTTACATTTGCTGTCGCACTCGCTGTATCAAAACCGCGAGATCGCAATTCGCGAATTGGTGTCGAACGCCAGCGATGCGCTCGACAAGTTTCGGCATCTGACGCTTGTGAACCCGGAAGTTCGCTCGGACGAGGCGTTAGAAATCGCGCTGGAACCGAATGAGACGGACTGCGTGCTGGTCATTCGTGACAACGGCATCGGGATGACGCGAGATGAATTGGTCAAGAATCTGGGAACGATCGCGCACAGCGGATCGTTGGAATTCTTGAAGACGGCGGCAGCGGCGCCGGCGAAAGACGGCACGAACAATTTGTCGCTGATTGGACAGTTCGGCGTCGGGTTTTATTCAGCGTTCATGTTGGCGGACAAGGTCGAAGTCCTTAGCCGCAGCTATCAAGGCGGGGATGGCCACAAGTGGGAATCCGACGGCAGCGGTCGATTCACAGTTGAGCTGCAAAACGGGCTGAGTCGTGGGACGCAGATTCGGTTGCACCTGAAATCGGACTTGAAAGAGTTCGCGAGCTCGTGGCGATTGAAGTCGGTACTGAAGCAGTATTCCACGTTCGTGCCGCATCCGATCAAGCTCGGCGACGAAGTCGTCAACGAACAAAAACCAATCTGGGTCGAACCGAAAAGCAATGTCACTGATGAGCAGTATCAACAGTTTTTTGAGCATTTGACTCACGGTGCCGGAGACACGCCGCTGTGGCATTTACATCTGACGGCCGATTCGCCATTTCAATTTCACACGATCTTGTATTGCCCGGCGACGAACCTCGAACGGCTGGGCTTCGGGCGAATCGAGCATGGCCTGCAGTTGTGTGCCAAGCGGATTCTGGTGCAACACGACTGCCGCGAACTGTTGCCGGAGTATCTGCGGTTCCTATATGGCCTCGTCGATTCGGCGGATTTGCCGTTGAACGTGTCTCGCGAGGCGCTGCAAGACAATTCCGTCTTTCGCAAAATCAAAAAGGTGCTG
>JANMIF010000307.1:0-17837 GCA_031375695.1 Planctomyces sp. | reverse complement strand
CCCTCACTGGCGCTTCGGGTTAGTGTGTTGTGCCTCACAAGACATCTACCGGGTCACTGCACAATGGGTCAAATCACACACATGACTTCACCAACGCGCCGCGAGATCATCGGTTCGGTCAAGACGGTGGTGGTGAAGGTCGGGACGAACGTGTTGTCGAAAATAGACGACACGCTGGACCTGGAGCGGATCGAATCGTTGTGCGATCAGGTGCTACGGATTCTTGATTCCGGGCGCAAGGTCGTGTTGGTCAGCAGCGGGGCGATTGGGGCGGGGATCGGGTTACTCGGATTGAAAGAGCGGCCGAAGGACTTGCCGCACTTGCAGGCTGCTGCGGCGGTCGGGCAGGCGCACTTGATTCGGCTGTACAACGATTGCTTGCAGCGCCGGGGCTACTCTGCCGCGCAATTGCTCCTGACGGCCAATGACTTCAAAAATCGAACGCGGTATTTGAACGTGCGGAACACGCTGAACACCCTGTTTGAATATCGCGTGGTTCCGATCATCAACGAGAACGACACGGTCAGCATCGCCGAGATTCAATTCGGCGATAACGATCAGCTTGCCGCGATGGTCACAGGGCTGATGGATTCGCCGCTGTTGATCATCCTCAGCGTGGTGGCCGGGCTGTATGACGGCGATCCGTCGAAATCGGGGAGTCGACTGATCCCGCTGGTCGAATCGTGGGACGATGCTCTGCGGACGATGGCAGTCGACACGAAAAGTTCGCGAGGAAAGGGGGGCATGAAGTCCAAACTCGAAGCAGTGCGGATCGCCACTGCGGTCGGCGAGGATGTAATCATCGCCGACGGCACGCTGCCGAATGTGCTCGACGAGATTTTGAAGAGCTGCGAAATCGGCACGTTGTTTCTCGGCAAACGAAAGTCCGTGCCGGCTTGGAAACGCTGGATCGGATTCACAGTCAAGCCGAAAGGTCGCTTTCGGCTGGATGCGGGAGCACGCCGCGCAATCGAGCAACAGGGAAAATCGTTGCTGGCCGCCGGAATCAAGTCGGTGACCGGCGAATTCTCGCGCGGCGAGGTTGTGGCGCTGGAAGACGAGTCGGGGACAGAGTTTGCTCGCGGCCTGACGAATTTTGATTCACGCGAAACTCGCCTAATCGCCGGCAAGAAAACGTCCGACGTCGCCAAAGTTCTCGGTGATGTTCCGTATGCCGAAGTCATTCACCGCGACAATTTAGTTTTGACGGTGTAAGAAGAATGGAGTTGTCACAGACTGGCGAAATTCGTCACCGCCAGTCAAATGCCGATATGCCACGACCATCCAAATCTTCGCCGCGCCGCGCTTCCGACCGCAACCGCTCGAAATCATCCAGCACGATGAGGCCGACTCGCGACGCTGCGTTGTTTCCGCTGCTCGGCGAAGTTCAGGGTTCGCGCGTGTTGTGTACGTCGCTCAGCCGAGGCGATTTAGCCGCCGAAATCGCCCGCCAACATCCAGACAACAATATTACGTGCTCATTTCTGGACTGCTTTTTGGCCGAGCAAGCTCAAGAATCCTTTCGCCAAGAACAATTGCCAATCGTCGTTCAATGCGAGTCCGATTTGCCGAGCGGGCCGTTCGATACGGTCGCGATGCCTTTTCTCAAAAATGGCGAGGCGGAATTGACTCGCGAACTGTTGCAGCAAGCTCACGAGCAATTGGCTATCGGCGGCCGACTTCTGGCCAGCATCGACAACCCGCGAGATTGCTGGCTGCATGAACAATTGGAAACGCTGTTCAGCAAAGTCACGAAGCGATCGCAACCGCGCGGGAAGTTGTATCTCGCCACGAAGTCCGCGCCGTTGAAACGGCCCCGCGATTTCACTGCGGAGTTCGCGTTTCGAGACGGCGGGCGACTCGTTCATGCCGTCAGCCGGCCGGGAATTTTCTCGCATCGTGAACTGGATCTCGGTGCCCGAGCGTTGCTCGAAGCCACCGCCGAGGACGACGCCATACAACCCGGAATGCAACTACTCGACCTCGGCTGCGGATCGGGTACGGTTGGACTGGCGCTCGCCTTGCGAGCGCCAGGAGTTCACGTTCACGCGGTCGATTCGAACCCGCGCGCTGTGCAATGCACGATGCTCGGAGCCAAGCGAAACGGGATCGCCTGCCTGGACCAACTTCCGGCACGCCGTCGCGTTTCGGCGGCCGATCATCCGGCCACCCTTTCGACTCAGCTTGACGCAGGTGGCAACATCCCGCGATCGGGTTCGTTTGATTTGGTGTTGGCCAATCCGCCGTACTATTCGAACTGGGCCATCGCCACGATCTTCGTCGAAGCGGCCGCGCGAGCCATGCGACCAAACGGCTGGCTGTACTTGGTCACGAAGCACGCCGATTGGTATCAAAACAACTTGCCGTTCGTGATGTCCGATATCGCCGTCCGCACTGTCCGAGGCTATTCCATCGTGACCGCTCGACCACGACGCTAATCAGGCATCGTGGGGCAGAGTATTAACCTGCTCTTGAGGCAAACCGAGATTTGCAGGTATCACGCCGAGCGACTTGGGGGAGTCGCACACTTGCGAGGCTCATTGAGTCGATCCCGCAGGCCGTGGCATTTCGAGCAAGGACACATCGATGTTTGGCCGCGCCATCAGTTGGATGAGTTGGATTGTCGCCATCGGATGCTTGGCGGGATGCGCCACGTTCCCAACTCGCAGTTTCTTAACTCGCAAAGCCAAGCCATCAAACGAATTAGTTGGAGAAACAGCGCTGGTCGATATGGAAGAATCGTCAAACAATCAGACGACTGAGCCTGAACCAAAGTCAGCGGAAGTCTCCGTGAGTCAACTGGATACCGCTACAAAGCGCCGATCGGCTGGCGGTCTGTTCGATGTTTCGAGTCGTCCGGCCGACGGTATTGATGAGATTGAAGCGCCGCCGCCAAAACGAAGCCAGCGTCAACCGAAGAGGCTGGAACCCAGCTTGACCTTTGATGATCTGATTCCGCCGCAGGTCGCCAGCGTGCAATCGCCGTTTGCTGTCTCCGATGTGGCCGATTCGGATAGCCCGCCGAATGTCGAGTCGTTTGCGGAGTCTGTCGGCCAAGAGTCGGCTGTTGACGAACGGTTTTCGGCAGCTCAAGAACAGGTGATTCAGGCGGATTTCATTGAACCAGGTCGCGGTGCGAATATCGAACTGGCGGCCAACGAACGAGTTCGTGACTCGGCGAAAAAAACTGCGAATTCTTGGGATCGCTTGCGAGACTTGGTCCAGCCGAATCGGCGAGCGACCGACCCGGCTCCGTCGGAGCCCACCGGCTTACCAACGATTCAACCGGGAACATCGAGTGGTCAATTGAATCGTCGGCATCAAAGTTCACAGAGTTCAATTCCTTTAACAACTGAGACGGTGCCGCCGCCGAATGGCCGCGCGGCACCGGAACTTTGGCCAGGACGTTGGGGGCAATCGGCAGGAGCGAACGAAAGCTCGATGCAAATGTTGCCGGGATTCGTGACTCCGGCCAGCGGCACCGATCGGCCGAGGGTTGGGGCAGAACCGCAACCTACGGGATCGCAGTTGCTACGGAATCCGGCTTCGCTCGGCTTGCAGATCAATTCCGATTTGGCTGGCCGGTTAAACAACGTCCCGGCACCGGCGGGAAATTGGCCAGGCGGAGCAGGTGCACTTGGTTCGTTTGGCAGTTCACCCGAACTTGAGCGGTTGATTGCTGTGACCGCAGGCGAAGTCGCTGCTGCGCTGCCTGGCGAAACAGAAATCGAGCGGCAAGCGTATTTGCGAAAACATGTGCAACTCCGGCTGCTGTTTTGGATCGCCGGACAAACGGACCGCGCGCTGCAACCGATTTCGGGAGTCGATCCGACGGACCAAGAGTTTTGGCAACAGATGTTGTGGGGTATGGCGAACTATTTCGATATGCAAGGGATGCCCGACAGTGCCGAGCGAGCGACACAAACGATCGCGCAGCTCAAAACCGCGGCGTTGCGGTTGCAAGCCAACGCGCGACTGGAACTGAAGAACGTTGCCTTCTGTCACAAGATCGCCAGCTTCGGAAATTATCAGCGATTCAAGCGAGACGAATTCACGCCAGGTCAGCCGGTGTTGCTGTACGCTGAGGTCTGCAACTTCAAAAGCGAGCCGACTTCCGATGGCCAGTTCCGCACGTTGATGAAATCGACGGTCGAGATTCTGGAAGGAAGCGATCGCAGCCGGGTGATCGAAACGATTCCGTTCCCTCCGTCGGAAGATCGTTGCCGCAATCATCGGCACGATTACTTTCACAGCTACGAGTTCGCAGTCCCCACCGGACTTCCGTCGGGGCCACATGTTTTGCGAATGACCGTTGAAGATCAACTTGGTAAAAAGTCGGCAGTCTCGACGCTGAATTTCACCGTGCAATGACGTTACAAACCATTCATGACCGCATCGTCCGATACTGCTGTTGCACCGCGCAAGCCAACTGAAAGTGGGCTGCGGTATGTCGTGGAGTCATTGATTTCACTGGCGGTGGCGGTGTTGCTCGTGCGGTCGTTCGCGGTCGAAGGCTACATCATTTCGACTGGTTCGATGGCACCGTACTTGTTGGGCTTCCACAAGCAAGTAGTTTGTCCCGATTGCCGGTTTTCGTTTGCGGTCGGCGTTCCGGTTGAAGGGGGAACCGATACGAATGGGCCCGTCTGTTGCCCCAACTGTGGACAGACGAAAGTCAATCTGAGCCAGGTTCCGCGCAACGAAGGGGATCAACTTCTCGTGCAAAAGTTCGCGTATTTGCTGCGTCCGCCGGAACGCTGGGAAGTGGTTGTCTTTCAAAATCCGAACAAGCCGACTCAGGCTTATGTCAAACGCGTTATTGGCTTGCCGGGCGAGTCGTTGCAAATCAAAACGGGAGATGTCTGGATCAACGGTGAGATCGCTCGAAAAGGTTTGGCCGAACAAAGGAGCGTGCGGATTCCGATTTGCTCGCAGGCTCATCGGCCGGTCGGTGATCGCGACGAACGTTGGCAAACAGATTTCGGTTGGCAGGCGTTGAGCAACGGCTTTGAGTTTTCGGGAAGCCACGCGTCGGAAGTGACTGACGAAGAAAATGCTGATCACAAGTCGTCCGAGGTTGAGAGTCCATCGGCGTCGCCGATTGCGTGGGTCAGTTACCTGGGTAAGCCCGTTGCGAAGAATCCGCAGACGATTGCTACGAACGACGTGCAGTTGGTGTCTGCCAATCAGGCGGCGACTCAAAAGCTGACGTGGCCGGTGGACGAGTACGTCTATAACGGCTTGAGCGATCCAACGACGCAATACGTTGTGCGCGACTTGATGTTGTCGCAGTTGTTGGAGCTGCAGAGCGGCCGAGGGGATTTCTTTTGGACGATTACTGATGGGCGGCAGGATTTGAAAGTGCGACTCGCCACCGATTCCCATGAGTTGAGTTTGTTCGTGGACGGTGCTGCCGAGCCGTCTCAGACCGCAAAGATTAATGGCAATCTGTGGCAAAAACCGTGGCTCGTGGAAGTCTCCACGTTTGATCGGCAGTTACTGTTTTCTTGGAATAGCGAACCGGTCTTCGTTCAGAAATTGGGGGACGCGGCGAATGACCGAGTCGGTCGGCCACATCATTCGAGTCGGCTGCTTGTCCGTTTTGGAGCATGTGGGCTGCGGGCGTCAGTTCGCGACGTAATGTTGTATCGCGACGTCTACTACACGCGCGGCGATGAACGTCACGGGGTGAAGGAACCGCATGTTCTGGGTCAAAATGAGTACTTCTTCTTGGGAGACAACAGCCCGGTGTCACTTGATAGCCGCAGCTGGGCCGACGCCGTGGTGAGTAGCGACATGCTAATCGGTAAGCCGTTCTTGGTGCATCTGCCATCACGGCCAGGACGCATTCGCCTGGGAAGCGCCGAGTGGCATGTGCGCGTTCCTGACTACGACCGCATGCGGTATATTCGTTGACACTTTCGGCGAACGGGGGCGTCAGTCCCCCTGGTTGCAACCGAGTCAAGCGATGTACGATGAACCAGGGCGCTAATGCCCCCCGTTCGCCTGTTTTAGGGAAGTCATGTCCAACCAAAAGAAACAACCTGAGTCCGCCGACAACACGAATGCCGCAACCACGAACGTCCCACCAGCTCAAAAGGAAGGGGCGCGGGAGACGGTTGAATCGGTCGTCGTCGCGTTTCTGCTGGCGTTCTTGTTTCGAGCGTTTGAGGCCGAGGCATTCGTGATCCCAACCGGCTCAATGGCTCCGACCCTTTACGGTCGGCACAAGGAAATGAGCTGCGAGCGGTGCGGACACACGATCACAATCGGGGCCAGCGAAGAGGTCAACGAAGAGGGTTATCTCAAAGGAGCCGGATTCCGTCTGGAAAGCTGTCTGTGTCCGAATTGCCGCGCTCCGAATTCGATCAAAGACGCGCCGGTCTTTCGAGGCGACCGCATTCTGGTCAACAAGTTTCCGTATGAACTGAAAGAGCCGAATCGCTGGGACGTCGTTGTTTTCAAGTATCCCGAAGAGCCGAAGACGAACTACATCAAACGATTGGTCGGGCTGCCGAACGAAACGTTAATCATTCGACAAGGCGACTTGTATCGCATCGGGGACGATGGCGAGACTCGCATGTTGCGAAAATCAGACCCGTACAAGCAACGTGAAATTCAATTACTGGTGTACGACGACGATTATCAAGAAAAGTTGCTGACAGATCGTGGCTGGCCTAATCGCTGGGCTGCGGTCGAACGCGCGGCTGGCGGAGATAAAACGGCCGATGCCGATGCAACGGGCGCCGATTCCGTCGTCGTGGCGGGCTGGCAAGAAATGGCGACGGGTTGGAAGCGGACTGAGGATCAACGAGCATTTCGATTGGAAGCGTCGGCCGCGCGGGATGCGTTACGTTGGCTCCGATATCGGCATTACGTGCCAAGTCCGGATGTGTGGCGTTCCGTGGTCGGAGATGATCAAGACGATTCGCAGTTTGATAGTGGCGTTTCGTCGCGATCTGCCGCTCACCGCGATCAACCGTTGCCACGACCTCGGCCCCAGTTGATCACCGACTTTTGCAGCTACAACGCGACGTACCCGGTTCGCGACCCCGACAGCGAACCGTGGTTTTGGATCAGCGACTTGACGGTGTCGTGTAACGCGAACATCACCGACATCGGTCAAGAAAGTGAATTACTGCTGGAACTCAATGAAGGAGTGCATCGCTTTCGAGCACGTATCAATCCGCGAACTGGCGAAGCTCAAGTCTCGCGAGTCGTGTGGATGAATCGTTCGGACGAAGAAGAAAAAGTTCTGGCGAAGGGAGCCACGAAAGTGACTCAGCCGGGTGAATACCGGCTCGAATTTGCGAACGTGGACAACCGCTTGTGTCTATGGGTCGATGGTTCGCTGATCCCGTTTGGGGCGGCGGCGGAGTTCGAGATTCCGGAAGCCGAAGATTTCGGACCGCAAGAAGCCGATCTGACGCCGGTCGGAATCGCGGCACGGGGCCTGACGATTGAGGTCTCCCATCTCTTAATCCAACGCGACTTGTACTACCGCAGCACGCACAAGGCTCAGCATTCCGACTTTGCCTCGGCCGGTTCGATCGAAAATGAATGGAGTCCATGCACGGCTCATGCTCACTTGCGTTCATTGCTGAGCGATCCGACAGCGTGGCACGCGGCTTACAAGCCTTGTTCGCACGAAGCTCGATTCGATTTAGGACCGGATGAATTCTTGATGCTCGGCGATAACAGTCCGAAAAGCAGCGACAGTCGCCTTTGGGAAAACGACCGCGGTGCTCGGCATCGACATGCAGTGCCGCGATCGGCGTTGGTCGGCAAGGCGTTTTACATCTACTGGCCTCACGCCAAACCGTTCTTGAACGGCGGCGACGGCTTTCCTGTGCTGTACCATCAAAATCAAGCCGGCACGAAAACCGATTACCCCAGCGATCGGCTACCGTTCTATCCGAATGGCGGCCGGATGCGGCGGATTCGGTGAAATGTGGCTCACACCAATTCGAAGCGTGAGCGAGGGCGAGCGTTCCACACGACGATAAATTTGCATTCTGTGAAGCGCCCGCCCTCTCGCTTCGGGTTAACGTGTCGTACTCGCGAATGTCACGGAGGACATCATGGCGTTGTTGGAATGTCACCGATTGGTGAAGGATTATCCCGGCAAGCGAGCCGTGGATGGTGTCGAGTTTACCGTGGATCGCGGTGAAATCGTCGGTCTGCTGGGACCGAACGGAGCGGGCAAGACGACTTCGTTTCGCATGGCTTGCGGCATGGTCTCGCCCACGGAAGGCCGCGTGTTCTTGAACGGCGCGGACGTGACCAATTGGCCAATGTATCGCCGAGCTCAAGGAGGCATGGGCTATCTGCCACAAGATTCCAGCATCTTCGTGAAGCTCACGGTTGAGCAAAACATTCTGGCGGTGCTCGAATTCCTGCCGATGTCTCATAGCGAACGGAAGCAGAAAATCGATCGCTTGTTGGGTGAGTTCGGATTGTCGGACAAGCGGCGTCAGATCGCGTGTACGCTATCTGGTGGCGAGCAACGGAGGCTGGAAATTGCTCGATGTTTAGCGACCGATCCGATGCTGATTCTACTCGACGAACCGTTCACCGGCATCGACCCGGTGACGATTCACAGCATTCAAGACATCATTGCCGACCTGCGGAATCGTGGGATCGGTATCTTGCTGACCGATCACCGTGAGCGAGAAACACTGACGATCACCGACCGCAATTATGTAATTTGCGCCGGCAAAGTAATCGCCGAAGGAGATGCTTCGCAGGTGCTCGCGAATGCCGAAGCCCGTCAACGTTATTTCGGTGAACGCTTCGACGCTCATTCGATCATCCAAGGCAAGCAAGCCTTCGACGCGGGGCAAGACGCGGCGTAGGCGAACAGCAGAACTTTATCTTGCCTCGTGGTTGACCGGCATGTAGCCCGCTTTCGCCGAGACCGGATCGCAAGCGCCGCTCGCACGCATTCAACGTCGTCGTCATCGCTCCGCGTGATGAGCCGAATGTTGTCCCACACTTTGCACTCACTTCCGTCAGCAAGAAAGTCGCTATCATCCGCCCTTCTTCCCAGTTTGAAAGGCGATCTGATGGCGACAGTGCGGACTCGATTTGCTCCCAGCCCGACCGGATATATGCACATTGGCGGCATGAGGACGGCGTTGTTCAATTGGTTGTGGGCGCGGCACAACGGCGGCACGTTCATTTTGCGGATCGACGACACCGATCAGCAGCGGAACATCGACGAAGCGCTGGGGCCGATCCTGCGAGCGTTCAAGTGGCTCGGCCTGAATTGGGACGAAGGACCGGAAGTCGGCGGGCCGTTTGCGCCGTATTTTCAGTCGCAACGCGGCGAGCTGTATCGAGCGGCGGCCGATCGGTTGCTGCGCGAGGGAAAGGCGTATCGCTGCTTCGAGACGAAAGAACAAATCGAACAAGACCGTAAACTAGCCGAGGCGGAAAAGCGGCAGTACGTCAGTCAGCGGCGGTCGCTCGAATTGAGCGAGGCGGCGATTCAGCAGTTCGTGGCGGAAGCGAAGCCGCATGTTGTGCGATTGCTTGTGCCGCGAGATCAGAAGGTGGTCATTCAAGATCACATCCGCGACCGAGTCGAATGGGATGCAGCGCTTATTCCCGATCCGGTCATCATGCGATCAGACGGTTCGCCGTTGTACAACTTCGCGACCGTTATCGATGACGCGCACATGCAAATCACGCACGTTATCCGAGCCGAAGAGCATCTGTCGAACACGCCGATCCAGGTGTTGTTGCATCAGGCGCTTGGGCACACGCTACCGGAGTTTGCTCACATACCTTATGTCGCCGCGCCGGGATCGAAAGAAAAACTGAGCAAGCGCAAACTGGAGCAATATCGCAAGAACGTGGCGTTCAAGCGGATGTGCGACAAAGGCGATGCGGTCTTTCCACAGATTGGGCTGGGTGGATGCGGCGGACTCGATCCGGTGATGGTCGAATACTACGAACGAGTCGGATTCCTACCGGCGGGCGTATTGAACGGCCTATTGCGGCTCGGCTGGTCGCTAGATGACAAGAGCGAAATCTTTTCGCTGGATGACGCGGTCAAACAGTTCACGCTCGACCGAGTCATTAAGGCTCCGGCAGGATTTGATCCCGACAAGTTGTTGTCGTACCAGCAGCACTGGATGACTCAATTGTCATTGGACGAGAAAGTCGCTGGCTGCTTGCCGTACTTGGTGAAGGCCGGGCTGATCGTGGGGCAGGTTTCCAGCCTCCCAAGCCAGGAGGGCCAAGTTGAAAACGTGCCCCTCGAAACGCGTGAGTTCGTCACGCGGTTGATCACCGCCTTGGGCGATCGGATCAAACTGTTCAGCGACATCTTGGACAACGCCTACTTTTTCCGCGAAGAGGTCGTGTACGACGAAAAGGAATTTTCCAAACGCGTTGCCAAAGAAGGTGTCGCCGCACTGCTGTCAGGCTATCGCGACAGGATCGCCGAGCTACCGGAATGGTCGGTCGAAACACTCGAAGCAGCACTGAAGTCGCACTGCGAGGCGAACGGCCAGTCCCCCGGCACGCTGATTCACGCCTTGCGGATCAGTACAACCGGCGTCCCGATTGGGCCAGGGGTTTACGAATGCTTGCTGCTGGTCGGCAAAGCTCGCTCATTGCGACGGATCGAAGCGGCGGTGCAGCGAGTCACAGGCTAACTCGTGGGGCAGGTTTTCAACCTGCCGGGCAGTCGGCAGTGGTTGTAGCACAGAGTCATGTACTCAGAAAAGAAATGGCTCCCTCACGGGCAGGTTGAAAGCCTGCCGCACAATCCGCGCTTCATCTTGAACCATTCGGATGTCCCAGCCTATATCTCACCCCGAGCTGGAATTCGGCGAACCGGAGAGCGTTAGCCCTCTGGCTCGTCAGCGCGAAATGTGTTGCGGGAGGATTTCGATGAAATCTTATGTACTTTGTGGACTGTCAGCGTTCTTCGGTGGGTTGCTGGCATTGACAATTTATGACGGTCGTCTCGTCGTGCCAGTCGGGGCTCAGGATAAGCCGGGAGCAGTGCGCGGGGCGGTGTTTTCGTTGGAAGAAAACCGAGCGTTTGCTCCCACGAACTTGCCGAATGTGTTCAATCAGGAGGGGCTTGCGCCGGACGAAGCGGTGAACGTGGCGGTTTATGACGCGACCAACAAGAGCGTCGTCAACATCAACACCAAGAGTTCGCACTCGGCATTGTTGGCCTTTGAAGTCACGTCCGAGGGGACCGGGTCCGGATCGATCCTGGACAAGCTGGGGCACATCGTTACGAGCTATCACGTCATCGCGGATGCGAACGACGTGGTTGTGACGCTGCATGACGGCAAGCAGTACGACGCGGCCTTCGTCGGCTCGGATCCGGAAAACGACATCGCCGTCATTCGCATCAAAGTTTCACCGGAGTTGTTGTTTCCCGTCGCGCTCGGCGATTCGTCGCGGCTGAGGGTTGGGATGAAGTGTTATGCGATCGGTAATCCCTTTGGTCTAGAGCGGACGTTGACCACTGGCGTGGTGTCGAGCCTCGATCGGTCAATGCAAATTCGGAATCGGACGATCAAGCAGATCATTCAAATTGATGCCGCGATCAATCCGGGGAATTCGGGCGGCCCGCTGCTCGATTCGCACGGGCGGCTGATCGGCATCAACACGGCGATTGCCAGCAAGACCGGACAGAGCGCAGGGGTCGGCTTCGCCGTCCCCGCCAATCTCGTCGCTCGAGTTGTTCCGGAACTGATTCGTCACGGCAAAGTGATTCGGCCGGAGATCGGGGCGCGGCTGTTCGAGACGGAAAAAGGACTCCTCGTCGCGCAACTTCAACCGGGTGGCCCGGCGGAGAAAGCGGGCTTGCGCGGTCCGCGAGTGACTCGCAAGCGGACGGGGCCGTTCGTCGTGGATCGCGTGGATCGTGCCGCCGCCGATTTGATCCTGTCAGTGGATGACGAAGAGGTCAAAACTCAAGACGATTTTCTGTCCGCCATCGAGCGCAAGCGTCCCGGCGAACAAGTCGTGCTGACCGTGCAACGCGATAGCCGCAAGCTAGAACTGACCGCGACTTTGTCCGGTCCAGAGAAATGAATCCGCATGGTGCCCCGCAATACAAGCCTGAAGCTATAAGCGCAAGCGAGTGAGAGAATGAGCCAGCGAGTGTCACGGGAATCTCTCGCTTGCGCTTCGGGCTTGTATTGGCCGCAGCGGATGTCTGATGTATCGTGTCGGTGTCCGGGTTCATTTCCGCCAGCGGCACGTCATGGCAATCTCTCAAGGCAATTCTTGGCACGTCCAAGCCAGCATTGGCACGGAGCTAGGTCCGATTGACACGGAAACTCTGCTGACGATGGCGGAGAGCGACCTGTTGTGCGATTCGGATGTCGTGCGCGCCGCAAACAATTCCGATTGGCGACCGTTACCGGCCGTAATCAGCGAATTACGTTCAGCTCAGCTGATGACGCAGCCATCACAAACTCAGCCAGTCGTCGAAACGAAATCGTCTCAGCCAGCGCACTCACCGACCGTCGATCAACTGCCGAGCCACGTTGTTGTGTCCAAGCCAATCGTGAATCGCGAGCAACATCACCCGCCAGTTCGCTCCCGACCGTTGCCGGGCTGGCAGGATTTGTCGCCCGTCGCACCAACTCGACAAGTGTTGCTGAGGCAGGAGCCGTGTGTCGATGACGAAAAGTCGCTGGCTCCGCCGTCCGATTCGGATTCGGGAGCGTCGCTGCTGGAATCGTGGAAGGATCAACGTCGCGAAACGATCGATCGCTTGTTGGCCAAAGTCGCGGAACGCGAAGCCGCGGCGATTATTGAATCGGACGCAAAAGTCGAAGCTCGTGACGAAACCTCACTCGACTTTGACGAACCGGTGCCGACCGACGGCTCCAACACGGCAGACGATTCGAGCGAGTTGAATCTAGCATCCGACGGAACTCTTCCGGACAAGCAGGAAACTTTTACCGAGTTGCGAGATCGCTGGCGACGATCGCTTCCGAGTTGGCCTGTGGTGATGGCGTTCGTGCTGATCGTCGGCCTTGTCATCACGTACTGGCCCAACTCGATCAGCCAGTCACGCACGATTGCCCGGTTTCAGGCGACGTATGTGAAGTTGGAGCGGCTTCGCCATCACCCGCTCGATCGGACCGGCATGGAGGATTTTTCAAAAGCGAGTGTCGCGGAATTGGAAGTGTTGATTCCGCAACTCACCGAACGTGCCGGTGATCGAGACCAGGATTCCAAAGTCTTGTTGTGGATGGCTCGTGACTGCCTGTTGCCGATCCTCAAATCGCCCCGCAATCGAGACTCCAAGCCAGAACGAGACCTGTTGATGCTCTTCGCCGCGTGGGATAAACGACACCAAACCACATACGCCGTCATGCCCGACCCGGATGATCCGTAGCCGCAGTCGCAGGCTCTTGTTGTTTGAATCGCCCTGGGCTTGCCTTTGAGGCGACTAAATCGACAGATTCACTTTTTGGGGCGATTCAACGTGCTGGTCTTTCCCGACGGGGGGAGTTCCAGATCGTCCGCGTCCGGCCCGGCGGCGGGCCGGACGCGGTTGCTTGATGCCCCCTGAGCGGCGGCTTGTCGGACCGGTCGGTTGTCTGTGTCGGCAGATGATGGCTTTGCTCCGGTCTTGGTTCCGGTTGGCCTGGACTCATCGGGCCGAGGCAGATTCCCCGGTTTGGCACCGGCTGTCGATTTCGTCCCGGCGGTGGTTGAACCGGTGAAGAGGTTGTCGATCCGCGTGGTTTTCTTGATCGACTCGAAGACCTTGGCGACTTGTTCTTGAGTTTTTTGCTTTTTGATCTGGTCTTCCAGTTCTGCCTGAACTTGCTCGTCCAACTTGGTGACGACTGGGTCGGTACGGCCCTCGCACTTCAAGATCACGTAGCGGCTAACAGCGTCATCCAACTGAATGATGGCCGAGATTTCATTGAGCTTGAGTTTGAAGGCGGCGTTTTCCAGATTCGGGCTGCCCGAATGACGCGGGATCGGCGGGATGCTGCCGTCGAGCGACTTGCTGGAGGGATCGACCGAGAATTCTTGGACATACTTTTCAAAGTTCTCTGGATCCTCTTTGACTCGTTTCCAAGCGATCTGAGCGCGCCGCATGTTGTCGCACAGAATCATGCGGCCCTTCACGCGCGGACCGTACTCGCGTTGAAACGCCTTAGTGATTTCGTCGCTGGTCACGGTAATTTCATTACCGGCCAACTTCTTGAGCGCCAGCATGGGCCAAATCACGTCGCGCTGATACTGCGCGACGGAGATGCCTCGTTCGGCTTGCAACATTTGCAGATATTGCTCGATCGGGATGTGAAACTCCGACGCGATGCGAACGATTTCTTGATCGACCTCCGCCGAAGTGACTTCAACCCCTTCCCGCTTGCAGGCCAATTGAATGATCGCGCGGTTGATCATGCTGTCGAGCACTTCTTTGGCGACCCGCCGCATACATTCTTGAGCGACTTCGTCCCGAGTGATATCTAGATTCAAGCCCTCTTGGGAAATCCGAGCGGCGAGGTTTCCCTTCGCGGTCGCGGTTTGCGCTGGCGCATTGTCCGGCGAGGTGACGCGTGTTTTTCCCGACCCGGATTGATTGGCTGACGCCCGGTTGGCCTCTTCCGCCGCCGTTCCCGGATTCGCCCGAAAGCATTGAAAGATGATCGCCGCCAACAACAAGGCAGCGGCCGATCCGCCGAGCACCCAAACCCAAGCGGACTTCGTGCGATTCAAATTCGACATAGCTTCGCATCCCTGCTCAATAATTTCTCGACACGCCCAGTTCGCCCAATTTCCCAGAACGAAGGAGCCGTGGGTTATAGGACGCTTTCAAAAAATGGGTCAAGCGGTGTTTCTGCGAAGTTTGCAAGTCACCCGAAGCGTGAGCGCTTCACGAGACTTGAACTCGATAGGCTTGTGAAACGCTCGCCATCGCTCACGCTTCGGGTGACTGATCCCTGCTGATCTTGCCTAGTTTGACTTTTCGACATTTTCGGAAGCTTCCGAGTGTTCGTTTCAAGTCCTACGACGGTTGCCGCCGATAGCCTCGAAGAGACTCGGTGCATCGCGCGGATGCTCCGTCTGTCGGCGTTTGCGGTCGGCGGTCGGGGCGCGATCGACCGAACCAGTTTGTCGGAGAGAGCCATGAAAACGATTCTTCGCGGCGCGGTCTGTTGGTTAAGTCTATTTGGAACGCTGTTGTGCGGCGCGGTGGAAGCTCGCGCCCAGCAGTTGCCGAATCCAATCGCGACCAATCAGCCAAACTTTCGGATTCCGTTCAAGTTTGATCCGGCCGAGATTCAACGGCTGCAAGCCCGAGAAATCCGGCTGTATCTGTCGCGGAACGAGGGCTTGGATTGGCAACAGGTTCAAAAAGCCGATCCAAGCGCCGGGCGATTCGAGTTCAAAGCCCCATCGGACGGGACTTTCTGGTTTGCCGTGCGAACTGTTGATGGCCGGGGGCAAATGCATCCCGATAACGACGTCACTGAGCCGGGCTTGATCGTAATAGTGGACCGCGCCGCCCCCGACTTGCAGTTGTTGTTGCAAGAGGCCGATGGGGGACGCGTTACCTTGCAGTGGAGCGTCGCGGACGCGAACCTCGATCCGGCCAAGTTGACGCTGGAGTTTTCGCAAGATGGCGGCGCGTGGCAGTCCGTCAACGTGCGGGCACAAGCAGCCGGACAAACCAGTTGGTCGGCTGCGCCCGGAGCTCAAGTTTCCGTACGCGCATCGGCCAGTGATCGCGCGGGGAACGTCGGTTCGTCTCAGGCGGCGCTTACAGTCCAAGGTCGTGGCACGTTGCCCACTGGCGGACAGCCACGACCTCGCAATGATGCCGCCGATTACAACCAGCCGGTTGCGGAGGGCAACCGAAACGTGCCGATTCCGACGCCGGATCCGTTTTCCTCGTCACGAACTCCATCAGCCGTCAGCGTTCCGGCTTTGCCGAACTTGGGACCGTCGCTCAATCCCACGAACTCGCTTCCTGCGACCGATGCTAGGCCGAGTCTTCCGTTTTCTGCGTTGAGCGCACCGAGTCCAGGACAGGCAGGCTCAACAGTGCAGGCCTCCGGGTCTGGAAAAACGAACACAACGTCTTGGGGCATGTCGAACGGACGGTCGCCGACCGGTGGTCGTTTTCGATCGGTGCGAGCGCATCGGTTCGAGATCAATTATCGAGTCGATGACGTCGGCCCGTCGGGCGTGAGTGCCGTCGAGTTGTACGTGACTCAGAACAACGGCCAGAAATGGTGGAAGTATGGTGACGACCCCGACAAGCAAAGTCCGTTTGCGGTCGAGGTACCGGAAGACGGCGTGTACGGCTTCGCCATTCGAGTGAAGAGCGGCGTCGGGCTCAGCGATGAACCGCCGCAGGCCAACGAAGAGCCTTCGATCGTGATTGTTGTGGATCGAACTCCGCCCACCGTGCAACTTGCGCCGCCCCAGCAGGGCGCCGGAGCGGGCATGAACAAGATCAACATCAGTTGGCGCGTGCAGGACGACAATCCCAGCGACCGGCCGATCTCACTGAGCTATGCCGGTTCGCCGCAAGGTCCATGGGAACCGATCTGCGCTTGGCAACAGGACACCGGCAACTACGTGTGGCAAGTGAATCAAGGCGTTCCCACGCGGCTGTATATTCGTGTGATCGCTCGCGACGCCGCCGGCAACACGTCGTTCGTCGACACTCCACAACCGCTGCTGGTGGATCTCGCCAAGCCGACCGCCCGCATCGTCGATGTCGATGCGAGCGGCCGGCAGTAACGCGGAATCTCAGTCGCAGGGGCGACTGAACCTCGTAGGTGAATCGTACCTGCGACTTGCATTCCGGGCGGGGCCAATAGTTCTGGCCTATGGGTTACGACAGATGCGTGGCTAAGTTGTTCAAGACGGCGATTGCGCGATCGACGCCACCCATTGAGACCGCGAACGCCAAGGCCGGATCGTTGCGGACCCCTTCGAGAGCTTTCTTGGCCTTTTCGATCGTTCCGTGCCGCAGGGCGAACATGCTGGCGTCCTTGCTGGTGTCTCGGCCACCACGAGTCACTTTGCCACCGCCCCGTTCTTTGTTGCGAATGTTCGACTTGATGACGCTGATGTACTTGGGGTCGATCGACTTGCCTTTCACTTCCTTGGCATAGGCGGCGATTTTCGCCGGCGATTCAATACCTTTGCTGAGTGCTTCGCGAACGAGAGCCGACTTATTAAAGTCGCCAGATCCTGCTTTCTTGGCCATTTTGCTTTCCTACGGTTCGATAAAACGGAAACGGTCCTGCGGAACACAGGCGGACTGTTTAGCTATGGGAATTCGGGACGTCAACCAACAGAGATTCAATAAAATCTGCATTGCCGAATTTTGCATGAAACATATACCGACCACTGCATGGTATTTGTGTTGATATTTGTGATTCGGCGCTGAATCATCTCAATTGCAAGTTGAACGCTGATCTTGTTCGAGGAAGACTTCAGCGGGTGTTCGGTAACCGAGGCAGCGTCGCGGGCGGTTGTTCATCAGGTTTTCGACGCGGCGGATTTCGGCCCAGGTGATGGTTTGGAAGTCGATTCCTTTGGAGAAGAATTGTCGAAGTAGGCCGTTGGTGTTTTCATTCGTACCACGTTGGCGCGGACAGCCCGGTTCGGCGAAGTATCGCTTCTCGCCGTGAGTCTTCTCCACTCGATGGCAGTTGTTGAACTCGGTGCCGTTGTCGAACGTCGTGGAGTGCCGCTTGTCCGCCGAGAGCTTCGACAACGCTTGCCGAAACTTCTCGTGAACGTGGCTCGCCGTTTTGTTGAGAACTTTTTCCAAGCAGAGGAATCGCGAGCGGCGATCAACCACGGTCAGC
>JANMIF010000293.1:0-10013 GCA_031375695.1 Planctomyces sp. | reverse complement strand
GGAGCGAGTGCTCCTACGACGGTATCAGACTCGGGGCGCGGCGATCGACGCATTTAGCGATGGCCCCTCATTGGCTGCGTGTGAAAAGTACCGTGATCGCCTGGCATCGTTCGGCTTGGTGCCTGACATGAATGCACGTTTCAATCGATGGGCGACTGCGGCAGCGGGAATCCTCATCTACGGCGGCGTCGGAGCCTCAAAGTTGATCCTGGCAATCCGAGGCGGTCATTCCAATGTCGGTTTTCTGATCGTCATGGCAATCGGCGGATGTTGTCTCCTTTGGTCTATGGCCGTGAAACCGATCCGCACGAAGCGCGGCGATCTATTCCTGGAAGACGTTCGGACTTTTTTCGGCTCGCTCAAAGATCGTGCGCAGATCATTCCGGCAGGCGGCGCCAGCGCGGAACTGGCACTGCTGGCAGCCGTGTGGGGTGTCAAAGCGGTGTCTGACACGGCGTTCCCGTTCGTCAAACGGCTTTATCCGAAAGCCCAATCGTTGTCGTCATCGTACGGTAGCAGTTGTGGCTCATCGTGTGGCAGCAGTTGCGGAGGAGGCTGCGGTGGCGGATGCGGCGGATGCGGCGGTTAGACAGACGAGCATTCATCTCTAAGTAGTTGACGTCGTGAGACTCTAGTCGTTTTCGCGATGACCGAACTCTCGCGAGTTTCGCGACTGTCAGTGGAACAACCGAATGTCAGACCGATTTGGATTGGGTTGGCGCGAGGACTTGGCGGCTGGCATCTTTGCACATCTGGATCGCATTGACGTTCTGGAAGTGATCGCCGACGACTGGTTTGAAGTATCGCGTTCGCGGCAACGCGCGTTGCGGACGTTGGCGTCGTCGGTGCCCGTCGTGTTGCATGGCATCGGATTGGGAGCTGCTTCAACCGTTCCCGTGGAGCAGAAGCGGTTGAGCCAACTCGCTCGGTTGGTGGAAACGGTTCGCCCCGAATCGTGGTCCGAACACCTGGCCTTCGTGCGCGGAGGTGGGATCGAGATTGGGCATCTTGCCGCACCTCCGCGCACGTCGGCGACCATTGAGGGAACTGCCGCCAATCTCGATGCGGCTCGGCGAGTTGTCGGAATTTTCCCGCAGGTGGAGAACATCGCCACGCTGATCGATCCACCGGGGAGCCGGATGGACGAACCAGATTGGCTCTGCCAAACACTGGCTGCTAGCGGCGCGGACTTGCTGCTGGACTTGCACAACCTGTACGCGAACTCGATCAACTTCGGTCTTGAGCCGGGAGCGTTTTTGCGTCGCTTGCCGCTGCATCAAGTCACGACGGTACACATCGCCGGAGGCCGCTGGATCACCGCGCCGGATTCCGACGGCGGTCCGCAAAGCCGCCGTTGGCTCGATGATCACAAGCACGACGTACCCGACCCAGTGTTTGCGTTGTTGGAAGAGCTTGGCTCGCGAACGACACAGTCGTTGACCGTCATTCTGGAACAAGACGGCAACTTCCCGCCGATGCCTCATTTGCTGGCACAGTTGGACAAAGCCCGCACGGCGCTCGCCGCCGGACGAGCGAAGTCGGCAACCGGAACTCAACAGTCTGTATCCTTGGTGCGAGGACAACGATGAGTTCGCCCCAGTTCGAAGCCTTCTTAACGCGGCTATATATCGACGCCGACGTTTGCGCCCGATTTCTCGCGGACCCCGATAGCGAGTCCGCTCGCGCAGGACTTTCACCCGAAGAGTGCGCCGAACTGAATCAGATCGACCGCACCGGCTTGGCATTCGCCGCGGAAAGCTGTCGTCGAAAACTGGCTCACCGGCGTCAATCGACCGGCCACCGATCTCTCTGGCAGCGGCTGATTCAATCGCGACGCGATCCTTGATCTTGTTGCGCGGGACAGCGTCCGCCCACGATTGAGGAATCAGAACTGCCATCGATATGTGAATTCGTTTTGATGACCCGCCCCAGTGCTGTCGCGTACGTTTCGCCACCGCCGAAGAGGACATTGGAATTCCCTGCTCAGACGGATGGCGCGGAAGTCGAAATCTTCGCCGAGCGGGAACAACTGCAACTGGCGGGGGCGATCGAACTGGTCAGCTCGGCGAACAAGGACCGGCGCGAGCATCGCCGCGTGTTCATAGCCAAGTGTGACAATACTGCTGCAATGTAGAATCGGTCTCTCGGTTGTGCATGTCGTGACGACATGCCAAGCCAACTTTCATGTTCGTCTGTTGAAACGTTTTGACGTCGAACCGGTGGCGAGGAGGGGAGCGGTCGCTCAGCCAGGCCATCTGTACGTTTACAGTTAGCATCCGATCGCGTGAGACGACCGCCAGGAATTGGACATTTGAGAAGAGCGACTGATACTCGAAAGCCCTATGCCGCTGTTGGCAGGCCCGACCGCGCTGCTAAACTTTAGTAACACATATGAACGAGCCTATCGCGAACAGCGCATCGCTTGACGAATTTTTGGAATGACCTGATGCCCACACAAACCCGACCCGCAAGCGAAGTCTGCATACTAATCCAACGCGCCAGCGAGGCCGAACGCTTCACACGACGACGACGCGACGAATGCCGAGTGAGCGTTCGCCCTCACTGGTGCGTCGGGTTAGTGTGTTGGATGCATTGTGCTCTCGTCTGCCAAGCGGTGGCCAATGACAAACCGCAGTTCACCGAGGCTGACGTCGCTATCTTTGAGAAAGACGTGTTGCCGATCCTCAAGGCCAATTGTTTTGCGTGTCACGGAGCGGAGAAGAAGTTGCAAGCCGGGCTGAAGCTGACCAGCCGTGAGGACATTCTGAAAGGTGGCGAAAGTGGTCCGGCGGTTGATTTGAAGAAGCCGGACGAGAGCTTGATCCTGTTGGCAATCAACTACGACGGCATCATGATGCCTCCCAAAGGAAAGTTGCCGAAAGCTCAGATCGATACGCTGACGAAATGGGTGACTCGCGGCGTTGCGTGGTCGGAGACAGCGGCCTCGGCGGCGGTGAAGACTCATGGGCCGCCAGTTGTCGATGACGAAGCTCGAAAGTTTTGGGCGTTTCGGCCAGTCGCGAAGCCAAATGTCCCGGCGGTCAAAGACGAGAGCTGGGGACGGTCACCAATTGATGCCTTTGTTCTGGCTAAGCTCGAAGCGAATGGCGTTCGACCTGCGCCAGCAGCCTCCAAAGAGACATTGCTGCGGAGACTGTTTTATACGTTGACCGGCCTGCCCCCTTCTCCGAAAGATGTTGAATCGTTTGTGAATGACCATTCGCCGGACGCTTACGACAAAGTGGTCGATCGGCTGCTTGAATCGCGGCACTACGGTGAACACTGGGGCCGGCATTGGCTCGACATCGTTCGCTACGCCGAGTCCAACAGTTTTGAACGAGATAACCCGAAGCCGTTCGTTTGGCGGTATCGCGATTATGTGATTCGCGCGCTGAACGCCGATAAGCCGTATGACCAATTCATTCGCGAGCAGTTGGCTGGCGATGAACTCGATGAAGTGACGCCCGATTCGATCATCGCCACCGGCTACTATCGTCTGGGCTTGTGGGATGACGAACCGGCCGACCGGTTGTTGGCGTACTACGACGGGCTGGATGACATCGTGGGCACGACGTCACAAGCGTTTCTGGGCCTGACGGCGAATTGTGCTCGTTGCCACGACCACAAGATCGACCCGTTCCCGCAGCGCGACTACTACGCAATGCTGGCGTTCTTTCACGGCATCAAACCTTACGGCGGCGATGGTGAAATCCTGCGGTTCATCGGTGACGACGCTGCTCGCGCACGACAGGCGACGGCGACGGCCGAATGGGAAGCGAAGTTGGCGAATGTTCGCAAACAAATCGCCGCCGTTGAAGAGTCAATCAAAGACAAACTTCCGGGCGGCGAGATCGACGACTTCAAGTTCGATGGCAAACGCCGCGAGATTCTTCGTAAACAACGCGGCAAGTTGATCTCGGCCGAGAATCACGACAAGTACGAAGCGCTGCATCGTGAGCGAGGCCAGATCGAAAGAGAACGGCCGAAGTCACTCGAACAAGCGTTATGCGTCAAAGAAGAAGGCCAGCCGCGCGAAACGTTCATCTTGCAACGCGGCAATCCAACCGCTCACGGCGACAAAGTGGAACCGGGATTTCCGTCGGTGCTGCTGGCGGCGAACACCCCTGCGTCGCAATTGCCACCGCGCCGCGCCGGCTCCGAATCGTCTGGCCGCCGCCGAGTACTCGCCGATTGGATCGGTTCGCCGACGAATCCGCTCACCGCGCGGGTGATGGTCAATCGTGTGTGGCAGTACCACTTCGGCCGCGGCCTCGTTCGTTCATCGAGCAACTTCGGTTACATGGGAACGCCTCCCACGCACCCCGAACTCCTCGATTGGCTCGCAACGGAATTTGTTCGCGGCGGCTGGAAACTGAAGCCGCTACATCGCCTGATCGTCTCATCGAATGCGTTTCGGATGTCGAGTCAACCGGCGGAATCTCAAATCTCAAATCTGACGTCTCAGATCAAGGATGTTTCTTCAGCTGATCCCGAAAACGACTGGCTGTCGCATTCAGACCTGCGTCGCCTGTCCGCTGAAGAGGTCCGCGATTCGATCCTCGCCGCTTGCGGAAACTTGAACCTCGCCAAGACGGAAGGGGCGAGCGTCTATCCAGTGATCCCGCGAGAAGTCCTCGCCGGGCAATCCGTACCGGGCCGGAATTGGGAGAAATCAACTCCGGAAGAAGCTGCCTCGCGAAGTGTGTTCATTCACATCAAGCGTTCGCTCGCCGTGCCGTTGCTCGCGGCGTTTGATGCCGCCGACCCGGACTCACCTTGCCCAGTCCGTTTTACGACGACTCAGCCGTCTCAAGCGCTGGCACTCATCAACAGTACGTTCGCGAATGAACAAGCCGCCGTGTTCGCTCGCAACCTGAGTCGCGAGGTGAACAACGACGTGACGGCCTGCGTGAAGGCGGGGTTGACTCGCGTCTTGCAACGCTCACCGACCGATCGCGAGATCGCTCGCAGCGTAAAGTTCATCAACGACAACATCCAAAACGAAAACGTCTCGACCGACGAAGCCCTTCGGCGATTTTGCCTCCTGGCGATCAATTTGAATGAGTTTGTGTATTTGGACTGAAAAAACTCGGCCGCATGTGGATAATCGAAACATTGCATTCTCGATCAGAACTGTCCGGCTAACGACTCGGCCGGGCACATGAAGACCTTGTTTGTTAATTGATTACGTTGATTGACGAGCGCGCACGATTTGAACTCGGAACGCGAGAATCTTCCGATGACCGGCGATCCCGCTGGGCGTTGGAGCGGACGGTTTACGCCTTGGACTCGACCACGATCGATTTGTGCTTGAGTCTGTTTCCGCCGTAGGCACGGTTCCGTCGTCGCAACGGAGCCGTGAAGCTGCACACGCTGTTGGACCTGCGGGGCAAGATCCCCTGTTTTGTGCGGATTACTCACGGGAAAACGCACGACGTCACGGTGCTCGATCACCTGCCCATCGAGCCGGGCGCGTTCTACATTATGGATCGTGGTTACATCGACTTCGCGCGGCTTTACACGCTGACGACTCGTGCGGCGTTCTTCATGACGCGAGCCAAACGCAATCTCGACTGCACCTGTCGTTCGTGACGTCGCGTGGACAAGACGACCGGTTTGCGCAGCGACCAGACGGATTGTGCTAGCGGGTGTAAAGTCGGCCGAGTCGTACCCCGATCCACTGCGCCGCGTCACCTTTTACGACACCGAACGGAAGCGCGGGTTTGTGTTCTTGACGAACAACTTCACGCTCCCCGCGCTGACCATCGCGCCGTTGTACAAATCCCGTTGGCAGGTGGAATTGCTCTTCAAATGGATCAAACAAAATCTGCGGATCAAAGCCTTTTACGGCAACAGCCCGAACGCCGTGAAGACGCAAGTTTGGATCGCGATCGGCGTCTACGTTCTGGTTGCGATCGTCAAACGCGAACTGCGCGTCGATCGGCCGCTCAGCGACATTTTGCAAATCCTGAGTCTGACTTTGTTCGAGAAAACCCCGCTTTCTGAGGCTCTTTCGATCAAAACAGAACACGATTCGAAAAGTGATTGTCATACTCAGTTGACTCTACTCGACTTATAGCCGGGCAGTTGCTGGATCGCATTGGATAAAACAAAGTCCATTGTTCGGGAAAAAAGAACACTCCCGTCAGGATTATGAACTTTGATTATCTGAGTCCTTGGCGCGGCTTGCCGCCGGCGACGATATCCAACAGTTCTTGAGTCGCGGATTCGCTGCGGCTGGCGGAGAGCTTTCGCGACGTTTGTGTGGAGGCGCCCTCGATCCATTGCAGCGCGGCTTCCGCTGCAGTGAGTCTCATGCCGTGTTCGGCAGCGAGGGCATCCAGCAGGACTTCGTGCAGCGAGATGTATATGAACTCGCGCACGGCCACGGCTCTCAGGTGATCCGAGGCAACGTACGGCGAGCGACGCAACGGGGTCGAGGCTTGTATCGGGGCGATCGGCAGCAGGCGTGTGCAGACCGGCGTGAAATGTCCGATCCCATCGAATCGCGCCGAGGCCACATACAGGCCCCCAATTCGTTCGGCCGTGTAGTCCTCCAATAAATCCTGTGCGAGTTGCAGCAGTAATTGAGAGAGGCCGTCGAGACTCGCGGGAGCGTCGTAGTCGCGCTGCGATGTGATTCCGGCACGAGCGAGGGCAGGCCGCAGTCGTCTGCCCACGGAATAGACCGGGCCCAATTGACGCTGCTGGTATTCCTCAAGCGTCTGCCGAGCCAACTGCGAATTGTAATCGCCGCACAAACCAAGGTCGGAAGCCACGACCAGCAGTCCGGAGGGAGCGATCGCGGAGATCGGTTGATGGATCCCAATCTCGCCGACGACCTGTTCGATTTCCGCGCGGTACTCGCGGGCGGGCAGCAACGCTTTGCGGACGATGCGAAAGTGGTGCGCCGACAGCGACCGCATCGCTGATACGGCATCGTGCAACGTGTGCAGCGTATGAAGACGACGGCGCAAATAAACTTCGTGCCTCATCGACCGTCCTCCGGAACAAGCAATCGGGCTCTGGGGACCAGAGCGGCGACGGTCCCCTTCCAGTCGCCGTCGGGGAGTTTGCCCGCATCAATCGTTTCAATGAGAGAAGTCTGGTCTCGTCGTAGCTCAGCCATCAGCGCGTCCACAAGCAGCAGGGCTTTTCGCGGCTCGATGTCTTTCAACCATTGTTCGCTGACCGCCGTGAGTGCGATGACTTGTTCGGCGATTCCGCGCGGGGACAAGCGGGCTTGGCGTAGCAAGGTTCGCAGAAGGTTTCCTTCCTTGAGGGAGGCTTGTGTGGAGATGTCGATATCCAGGCCGACTCGCGACAGTTTCTCCAGCGATTCGAATTGCGACAGACGAATGCGCAGGTTCTTCGCGGCGGCGCGAAGCGGCTTTGGTTGAGCGACGGCACCGATGCGTGAGACGCTGCGACCGATGTCGATGGCTGGGCGTTGGTCTCGCTCAAAACGAGCGGTGTCGAGATAGATCTGGCCGTCGGTGATCGAAATCAGATTGGTTGGGATGTAAGTCGAGATGTCGCCGTCGGTCGTCTCGGCCAGCGGTAGCGCCGTGACGGAACCACCTCCCAGTTCAAGGCTGAGGGCCGCCGCTCGCTCCAGCAGTTCGGCGTGGATGTAAAAGATGTCCCCCGGAAAGGCTTCGCGGCCGGGCGGCCGATCCAACAGCAACGCCAGTTCGCGATACGCGTCCGCGTGCTTGGTCAGGTCGTCATACACGATCAACGCGTGCTGGCCTCGATCGCGAAACCACTCGGCGACAGACGCGCCCGCATACGGAGCGAGATACTGCATTCCGGGACTGGTCGAGGCTTCCGCGGCGATGATGGCCGTGTTGGCCAGGCAGCCGGCGCGGTCCAGCGTTTCGCGAATCGCGAGCACTCGCGACATCGGTTGGCCGATCACCACATACACGCAGGCGACGTCACCCGATCGCTGAGCCATAACCGCATCGAGCGCGAGAGCCGTCTTGCCCACATTGCGATCGCCGATGATCAGTTCGCGTTGTCCTCGGCCGATCGGGATCGCCGCATCGATGGCCGTCACACCGGTCCACAACGTTTGAGTGACGTTGCAACGTTCGCGAATCTCAGGTGCGGGCCGAAATAACGGCGACCGATCCTGAGTCATCAACGGCGAGCCCTCGTCCAGCGGATTGCCCAGCGGATCGAGCACTCGTCCGAGCGTCTCCGGTCCGACCGGCAGTTCCGCCAAGCGATTGGAGCCGACCACGCCGTCCCCTTCACGCACTTCTTTTCCACCCGCAAGCAGGACAACTCCCACGCCATCGACACGCAGGTCATAAGCCATACCGAACGCGCCGGAATCGAACGCCAGCAGCTCTTCGTAACGGACGCGATCCAAACCGGAAACGAATGCGACGCCGTCACCCACACGGCGTACGACACCGCGCGGAGAGAACCGGTCGGCGAGCGACAGTCGACCGGCCACATCGCTGAGTGATGTTTCGAGCCAGCGCACGCTACGTTCCATTGACCGCTCCCATTGCCGCACGGTTTTGCAACTCGGCGGCCAACGCCCGCTGCCCAAATTCCGCGAGTCCGGTGATCGTCGCGTCAACCAGCCCGCGCTGCGTTGTGATACGGACGCCACCCCCCAGGTCGGGGACGACTCGATATGTGGCGCTGGCGGCGGCCGATCCGAGTGCCGCGTTGAGCAGTGTCCGGTCGTCGTTGCTTAAAGCTTGCGCGGATTCGACAGTTACCGGCGTCGAATCCAACGCCAATTGACGCACCTCGTCACAGGCCGCGCGGAGCAAGCCGGCGTTGAGGTCCATTCCATTGAGCCGTGTCAGCAGTTGACTGACGAGTGTCCCCGCGGCGACCGACACGGCACGCGAGAGCGTCGCTGTCTGAGAGTCCGCAAGGTGCGTCACATGCTGTTCCGCGGACAGCTTCAATCGCACCGCCTGCTCACGCGCCTGCGCGATAATGCTCTCCGCTTGCTGACGGGCGGCTTCGAGCGATTCGTTTCGCAACTTCGTGAGTTCATCGCGGAATGTTTCCCGCTGGGACTCGACATCCGCGCGAGTCTGCTCCGCCGCCGCCATCTTCTCGTCGGCCGCGTGCGCCAGCGCGTCGAGTTTTGCGCGATGGTCGCTCAGCGCTTGCCGGACTGGTTTGAAAAACAACCAGCCCAGCACGGCGGCCAGCACCAGAAAGTTCGCGGACTCAAACAGAAATGTGGTCACAGTCGGAGACACAACAGACCTCAGCCTCACTTGGTGAACGGGTTCGCGAAGAGCAGGATCAACGCGATGACCAGACAGAAAATGGCCGTCGATTCCACCATCGCCAGGCTGACGAACAGCGTTCGCGTGATCGACGACGCTTCGTCGGGTTGTCGAGCCATCGCATCCATCGCGGCGGTGCCAATGCGACTTTCGCCCAGCGCGGCTCCTACGGCACCCAGCGCCATGGTCAGCCCCGCAGTCGCAATCGACACAATGGCGATAACGGTTTGATCAGTCATGCTTCCTCCTCCGCGCTGATCGCGGCTCCTATGTAAACAGTCGACAGGACGGCAAAGATGTAGGCTTGCAACAACCCAATCAAGAGATCGAGCGCCATCATGGGAATCGGCACGAAAACTCCCGCCAGCGACACGAGCAAACCCACCACCAAATGTCCCGACATCACATTGCCAAACAATCGGACGGCAAGAGCCAATGTGCGGGACAATTCGGAAATCAAATGCAACGGCAGAAACAACGGGTTGGGGCGAAAGTAGCGCCGGACATAACCCCAGACTCCATGCGTCCGAATTCCAGCGATCGGCACGGCGAGAAAGACCACCACTGCCAGCGCTGAAGTGGTCGCCAAGCTCGCTGTCGCCGGATGCGCCCCAGGTAATTGCCCAGCGACGTTGCACGCAGCGATGAACAGGAACAGGCTCCCCGCGATGGTCGTCACGCTCGGTTCAGGCCGGCCGACGATGTCCGTCACCAGTTCATCCAGCCGGAAAGGAGATCGCTCAT
>JANMIF010000291.1:0-4447 GCA_031375695.1 Planctomyces sp. | reverse complement strand
CAAGCCCCCGGCGGGCGAAACATTCACGGCAAAACCTTCTCAATCTCCCGGACCAACAACGGCGGAACGTTCGTGTCACGCCAAACACCCGAATTCTCTGCGTATTCTGCGCTACACTTCCAACAAGGCAAATTAGCCTGCGGTGGTTGGACTCGGAACTCGTCGCGCGGGCTGGCGATTGTCTGCGGCTTGATGGCTCTCGCGCTGGGTCTGTTCAGCGAATGGCGAGCCTTCCCGTTCAAGGCCGATCCGAGCTTCGGTTTCTTCCTGACTCACGTTGGCAAGCTGCAACCGATTTCGCTGTTGATGATCGGGCTGGGGGGATTCATCGGCTTCTGGGTTCCGTTTCGCCGAATCGAAACGAACAGTGCAGCCCGACCAATTCCGCCATTGGGTTCTTAAGGCAATCGACCGAAAAAACAACCCGAAGCGCGAGCGAGGGCGAGTGCTCTACGAACCGTTGAGTCCCGTCTTCCGAGTACTGCGGAGTGCTCGCCCTCGCTCACGCTTCGGGTTATTTTGTGGAAGCCAATTCCCCGCCGTTGCGAGAGGATCGTCATGCCCACTTTTTCCCTTCCCGGAGTGAATCCATGAGTCGCATCGTGTTGTCCGTCGTGTGTCTGTTGTTCGCCGCGGTAAATGGCCTGACCGCTGCGGAGCGGTTGCCGAATGTCGTTTTGATCTATACCGACGATCTGGGCTACGGTGACCTCGGCTGCTACGGAGCGAAAGGTTGGAAGACGCCGCATCTCGACAAGCTGGCGGCGGACGGCTTGCGGTTCACTGATTTTTACGTGGCTCAGGCGGTTTGTTCGGCGTCGCGAACGGCGCTGCTTACCGGGTGTTATCCGAATCGCGTCGGCATCCTGGGAGCGCTCGGTCCGCAGAGTAAAAACGGAATTCACGACGACGAGACGACAATTGCCGAAGTCCTCAGGCCACGCGGTTACGCAACGGCGATATTTGGAAAGTGGCATCTCGGACATCATCCGCAGTTCCTGCCGACTCGACACGGCTTTGATGAATACTTGGGGGTGCCGTACTCGAATGACATGTGGCCGTTTCATCCGGGGGTTGCGCAACTGCCGCTGGAAGAGCGGCTGAAACGTTGGCCGCACCTGTCGCTGTTCGACGGCGAGAAGATCGTCAACCCGCAAGTCACCGCCGAAGATCAGACGAAACTCACGACGCAATATACTGAGCGGGCGGTGTCGTTCATCGAGCGGCACACGGATCGGCCGTTCTTCTTGTATGTGCCGCACTCGATGCCGCATGTTCCGCTGCACGTCTCCCAAAAACATCGCGGCTCGGCCGAGCAAGGTTTGTACGGCGATGTGATTCAGGAGATCGACTGGTCGGTCGGGCAGATCGTCGCCGCGCTTGAGCGTTTGAAGTTATCGGAACAGACGCTGGTGATGTTCGCCTCCGACAACGGCCCGTGGCTGACGTACGGCAATCATGGCGGCTCATCGGGCGGCTTGCGCGAAGGAAAAGGAACCACCTGGGACGGCGGCGTGCGAGTCCCGTGCGTGATGCGCTGGCCGGGACACATCCCCGCCGGTTCCGTCTGCCACGAGCCGGTCATGACGATCGACATTCTCCCCACATTGGCGAAGCTGGCCGGGGCCGAGTTGCCGAAGCTGAAGATCGATGGTCTCGACATCTGGCCGCTGATCGCCGGAACTCCCAACGCCAAGTCGCCACACGACGCACTGTACTTTTATTGGGGTCAACACCTGCAAGCGGTTCGGTCCGGCCGCTGGAAATTGCACTTTCCGCACAAGTACATCTCGGTCGATGAGTCAAACGCTGGCCGCGATGCCAAACCGGGTCAGCCGCGCGATCAAGAAACTGGCCTCGCGCTTTTCGACCTGGAAGCGGATCGCGCCGAGACGACGAACGTGGCCGAACAACACGCGGACGAAGTCTCGCGATTGATGGCGTTGGCCGATCAAGCACGCCAGGAATTGGGGGATTCCGCCACCAAGCAGACGGGACGCGGCGTTCGACAGAGCGGGCAGTTGCGCTGAAGTGCGAAGAGCCTGGCGCGAGCTTCGCTTGCAAACCAAGTGGATCATTCACAATCGTGTGGTCGGCATTGTGCGTTTACTCCGAAGGAGTAAACGCACAATGCTCTCCTCGCTCGAAAACTTCTCACGAAAAAAAAGCGGTTAACGTTTTCGGAGCAGAGAAGGCGGGTATTCGTTGAGTGCAAACGTCAAACAATGGCCCAATTATACTTTCATCCACGTCCTCTTCCAGAAATTAGGTAAACAGAATGAATCCGGCCGTTTCGTCATTATTCGATGACTCCGATTTCAACTTGTTTCGCATTGCGACTCACGGGCCGGGACCGATCGGGCGGTTGCCGTTTACTGAGAGCATGTTGCTCGATGCGCCATCGGGTGATTTGTTCGGGATGACTCAGAATGCCGGCATGGGCTGGGAGGCGTCGCAGTTGGGGCGGCCGCAGTTTTTGATTCTCAGCACGCAAGGAGGCATTCGCGACGAGAACGGGCGGCCGATTGCTCTGGGGTACCACACCGGGCATTGGGAGGTTGGCTTGCTGATGCGTGCGGCGGCCGAGGAATTGAATCGGCTGGAGAAACTGCCGTTCGCGGCGTATGTCAGCGATCCCTGTGACGGGCGGACGCAGGGGACCGTCGGGATGATGGACAGCTTGGCGTATCGCAACGATGCGGCCGTGGTGTTCAAGCGATTGATCCGCTCGCTGCCAACTCGCAAAGGCGTGATCGGCATCGCGACGTGCGACAAAGGTCTGCCGGCGATGATGATGGCGTTGGCTGCACAGCATGATTTGCCGTGTGTGATTGTGCCGGGAGGCGTGACTCTGCCGACTCGCGGTTCCGAAGATGCCGGCAAGGTGCAATCACTGGGCGCGCGGTTCGCACACGGTGAGGTGACGTTGGAATACGCTCAGGACATGGGTTGCCGAGCGTGCGGCAGCGCGGGGGGCGGCTGTCAGTTCTTGGGAACAGCGGCGACCTCGCAGGTCGTGGCTGAAGCGCTCGGCTTGGCACTGCCACATACCGCGCTGATGCCGTCCGGTCAGCCGATCTGGTTGGATGCGGCGAGGCGATCGGCGCAAGCGGTGATTGCGCTCGAAGCGGCCGGGCTGACGATGCGAAAACTGCTGACTGACGACTCGTTGCACAACGCAATGATCGTTCATGCGGCCTGCGGCGGCTCGACGAACTTGCTGCTGCACATTCCGGCGATCGCCTTCTCGGCCGGACTGAAGCGACCGACGGTCGAGGACTGGAATCGGATCAATCGACAAGTGCCTCGGCTGGTCGATGTCTTGCCGAACGGGCCAAAGGGACATCCGACCGTGCAGTTCTTTCTGGCTGGTGGCGTGCCCGAAGTGATGTTGCATCTGCGATCGTTGGGTCTGTTGCGATTGAACGCTTTGACCGCGACCGGCAGACCGTTGAGCGAAGTGCTCGATTGGTGGGAGTCCTCCGCGCGGCGGCGCGAACTGCGTGCGTTGCTGAAGTCGGCAGACGGTGTCGATCCCGATGATGTCGTGATGTCGCCGGAACGCGCTCAGTCGCGCGGACTGACGAGCACGGTGACGTTTCCGATCGGGAACATCGCGCCGGAAGGTTCGGTCATCAAAAGCACGGCAATTGACCCGAGCGTGGTCGATGCCGATGGCGTGTATCGCAAGCTTGGCCCGGCGAAGGTGTTCACTTCCGAACGCGAGGCGATTGCCGCCGTCAAAGGTCGCGGCACGAAACACATTGAGTCGGGCGACGTGATCGTGCTGATGTGCCGCGGCCCGCTCGGTGCCGGCATGGAAGAGACGTATCAGCTCACGGCGGCTTTGAAATTTCTGTCGTTCGGCAAACAAGTGGCCTTGATCACCGATGCTCGTTTTTCCGGTGTTTCAACGGGAGCCTGCATCGGCCACGTCGGTCCGGAAGCTCTGGCCGGAGGTCCGATTGGCAAACTGCGCGACGGCGATCTCATCGAGATCATCGTCGATCGCAACTCGCTGCACGGCAGTCTGAATTTTGTCGGCGAGACGATGCCCAATGCCGCTCCGCGCCGGTTCAGTGCCGAGGAGGGATCGCGCATTCTCTCCGAGCGACAACCCGCGCAACCGCTGACTGCCGATCCGCAACTCCCCGACGACACGCGGCTGTGGGCACTGCTGCAACAACTCAGCGGCGGCACTTGGGGCGGCTGCGTGTACGACGCGGAGGCGCTGGCCATGCTCGTAGCACAGGCGGCTCGCCCGTGATTGTGCGTGGCACGGCACAGGCGAGCCTGTGCTTCGGGATCACGGCAGGCTAGTTTCTGAGGATGCGTAGTCTGTTCAGCAAGAGGTTGATTTTGAGGGCGTGTTCTTGGCAGAGGGAGCCCACGGATTGGGTGAGTCGGCGGGCGAGATTGATGGTGGCGTGGCGGATGCTGCTGAGGG
>JANMIF010000283.1:0-15357 GCA_031375695.1 Planctomyces sp. | reverse complement strand
CCCTCAGCAGCATCCGCCACGCCACCATCAATCTCGCCCGCCGACTCACCCAATCCGTGGGCTCCCTCTGCCAAGAACACGCCCTCAAAATCAACCTCTTGCTGAACAGACTACGCATCCTCAGAAACTAGCCTGCCGTGCTAGACACAATGGAAGGACCAGTCGCTGACGGCAGCGTGGGTTATGTTGAGCGGAGCGTTTTGAATGTTCCACTTCACACAGAGTCACAAACGGGAGGACTGGTCCGATGAGTCAGCTACGTTACGTTGGTTTGGACGTCCACAAGGACACGATCGTGATGGCCGTTGCCGAAGAAGGTCAGGGCGAAGCGAAGGTGCTCGGCACGTTTCCGCATGATGTCGCCAAGTTGATCAAACGGTTGATTAAGCTCGAACCGGATGTGTCGCGGTTGCGAGTTTGCTACGAGGCGGGGCCGACCGGCTTTGGGTTGTGTCGGCGGTTGAAGAAGGCGGGGATCGACTGCACGGTGGTCGCGCCGTCGCTGGTGCCTCAGCAGGGGTCGGGGGTGAAGACGGATCGGCGAGATGCTCGGCGGTTGGCGCACTTTCTGCGGTCGGAGGATTTGACGGCGGTCTGGGTTCCCGATGAACAGACAGAAGCGTTGCGTGATCTGGAGCGTTCGCGGGACGACGCCAAGAATGCGGAACGAGTCGCACGGCATCAACTCGACAAGTTCTTGTTGCGGAACGAGCGGGTGTATCACGACGGTCGCTCGTGGACGCAGAAGCACAGCGCGTGGTTGAAGCAGCAGAAGTTTGACGATCCCTGCAAGCAGTGCGTGATGGACGATTACGTCAAAGCGGTGGAGGACGCGACGGAGCGAGTGAAGCGGTTGTCGAAGGAGATCGAGCGTTTCGTCGAGCACACGGCATTGGCTCCGTTGGTGCGGGCGCTCAAGTCCTTTCGTGGGATCAACACGCTCAGCGCGGTGGTGATCGCGGCGGAGATCGGCGACTTGCGGCGGTTCCCCACGGCTCGGCAGTTCATGTCGTTCGTGGGCTTGGTCGTGTCGGAACACTCCTCGGGGAAGACGATCCAGCGTGGCCCGCTGACTCGCGCGGCGAACTCACATGTGCGACGCATCCTGATCGAGACGGCTTAGCACTACCGGCATCGGCCAGCGTTGGGGGCCGCGCTGCGGGAACGTCAGGCCGGCGTGTCCAAGGAGGTGACCGAGATCGCCTGGGAAGCTCAGCAACGGTTGAGCAAACGGCTGACCTACCTGCTGGAACAGAACAAGCCGCGGAATAAAGCGATCGCGGCGGTGGCTCGCGAACTGGCGGGCTTCGTGTGGGCGGTCGGCCAAGTGAAACAACTCGTGGTGAAGGAGTAGAGACAGGGATTTTTTAAGGCATAGCAGGGCAAAAGAATATTGGGCTTCCAGAGCAGAGGGCTGGGGGCGTTTCGGCCCCCAAGCCCGGCGAGAACATTCTCCCACCCTGACCTGGTTATCCCTTGTCAGGTTGCGTCCCCGCAGAGCCTGACTCCGTTTCACCAGGCGCGGGGAGTTTACCAAGAACCCACGGGATGCCACTGAAAACAATTCTCACCAAACACAACCTCAACCTAGAAAGGCAGCGGCCCCCGAGTCGTCGGCGACACGAACTCCAGGAAGACGCCTCAGCAGGCGCTTTCGGCCACCCGCGAACATCTCGCTCGTGATGCCCGATGCGAGACTCCGGCCCTGTGATTTGGAAAACCACACGGCGCGACGGATCAGGTCATGCGGTTCCGACCCGCGAATATCAGTCTGATCAACAGTCGTTTCTCCCTCGCCGACGACTCGGCGGCCGCCGCACAACACCGTGAACTCAAGCTAAAACACCATTCTGAAAATTCACCCGCTCAAAATACTTGACTGGCCCTTCCATACCAACGCCTGCGTAGCGCTCGCTCACGCTTCGGTTTAGTCGGCAGGTCAGCTAGTGGGCTGATAGACGCCGTTGCAGACTTCGACGGCCGGGCCGGTCATGAACACGTCGCCCGCTTCGGACCAATCGAGTTGCAGGTCGCCGCCGCGCAGATGAGCCGTGACCTGGCGCTCGGTTAGACCGTTGAGCACCGCCGCAACCGCCGCCGCACAGGCTCCCGTGCCGCAGGCCCACGTTTCGCCAGAGCCTCGTTCCCAAACCCGCATGTCGAACTCGTGCCGTGAAACGATCTGAATGAACTCGGCGTTAACGCGGCGTGGGAACGCAGGGTGACGTTCGATTTCTGGGCCGACTCGCAACACCCAATCGTCGGTGATCTGGTCTACGAACGTTACGCAGTGCGGATTGCCCATCGAGACGCAGGTGACATCGAATGTTTTTCCGGCAGCGGTCAGTGGTTGCCGGATTGGCGGGTCGCCCGGCAACGTGGTCGGGATGTCAGTCGCGTTCAAAATCGGGGCTCCCATATTGACGCGAACTCGTTGCACGCGATCGTTGGCCACTTCGCATTGTAGCGCCAGAACGCCTCGGCCAGTTTCAATTTGAAGCGACTCGCGGCGTGCGAGGCCATGATCATAAAGATATTTCGCGACGCAACGGATCGCGTTGCCACACATTTCCGATTCGCTGCCATCGGCATTGAACATTCGCATCCGCGCGTCGGCCACTTCCGAAGGGCAAATCAACACCAGACCGTCACCACCGACTCCGAAGTGCCGATCACTGATCGCGATCGCCAGTTTGGCCAAGTCGTCGGGCAGAAGCTCTTCAAAGGCATTGATGTAGATATAGTCATTGCCGGCTCCGTGCATTTTCGTGAATCGCATGATGTGGCTCTGAATCTCTTACTCGTCGTGTTAGGCAATCTGTAGTCCGACTCGTTGTGAGTCAATCTATTCGACATTTGTGCCCAAACCCGTCGAATCCGAATCGGCCAACAACAGCCTTCGACGGTGGCGCAATCTTCGGCCACACGAAATAAACTTCCGGCAGTTGGAAGTCAAACCCAGCCGGGATGAAAGTATTCGAGGAAGTGATGATGCCACCGATTCCGAACTGCCGTATTCTTTCGATCGTCGCGTGCGTAGCGAGTCTCTGTGTGCCCGAGTTGATGGCGAATGATGAGGGCGCGCGGTTGTTTGAGGCCGAGGTGCGGCCCTTGCTGATCGAGACCTGTCAAAAGTGTCACGGGCCGAAGAAACAAGAGGCAGGGCTGCGATTGGATTCTCGGCAGGGGATGCTTCAAGGTGGCGACAACGGCCCAGCAGTCGTGCCCGGCAAGCCGGAGGAGAGTCTGTTGATCAGCGCAGTGCGGCACGCGGGCGACGTAAAGATGCCGCCATCTGGGAAACTCAAAGACAAACAAATTGATGCGATTGCGCAGTGGGTGCGACTCGGTGCCCTTTGGCCAACGTCGCCGGATACGACCGGGGATAAGCTCGCGGAGGCTCACCGCCGGCATTGGGCGTTTCAGCCGATCGGCGATCCCCCGCTACCGGATGTGAAAGACGTCCGTTGGGAGCGGACGCCGATTGACCGATTCGTGCTGGCGAAACTCGAAGCGGCAGGTCTCATGCCGTCGCCACCGGCCGATCGGCGGACGCTCATTCGGCGCGTGACCTACGATCTGACCGGACTCCCGCCAACGCCGGAACAAGTCGCCGCGTTTGTTAATGACACTGATCCCGATGCTTACCGCAAATTGATCGACCGCTTGCTCGAATCACCGCAGTACGGTGAGCAGTGGGCGCGGCATTGGCTCGATGTAGCTCGGTACGCGGATACGAAAGGTTACGTCTACGGGCGCGAAGAACGATTTTGGGTTCACGCGCCGGCGTATCGGGACTGGGCCGTTCAAGCTTTCAATCGCGATCTGTCTTATGACCAGTTTTTGTTGTTGCAGATTGCCGCAGATCAGGCGGTTCCGCAGGATCGAAGTGCGTTGGCGGCAATGGGATTTCTCACGCTGGGCCGGCGTTTCCTGGGAGTGACGCACGACATCATCGACGACCGGATTGATGTTGTCACGCGAGGAACGATGGGGCTGACCGTCGCGTGTGCTCGCTGTCACGATCACAAATACGACCCGATCCCGACGGGCGATTACTACTCGCTGTACGGCGTGTTTCTAAACTCGACCGAGCGTCAGGTTCCGATCGCGGAGCCGACCGTTCGCGACGAAGCATATGCCCCATTCGAGAAGAAACTTGAACAGCGGCAACAAAAACTCCGCGAGACCACGCTTGCGAAACGGACTGAGGCGGCGGAGCGGGCGCGGCAGCGAGTCACCGATTATTTGATCGCTCAGACAGAGCTTTCTAAGTATCCCGAAGAGGGCTTCGATCAGATTCTGGCGACGACCGACTTGATCCCGATGTTTGTCCGCCGCTGGGAAGCCTGGCTAGCGGCGGCGGTTCGAGCGGAAGATTCGGTGTTCCGGCCGTGGCGGCGATTTGCACAACTCAAGGCGGATGAATTCGCGGCGCGGTCCGGTGACATCATCCGCGAGCTGACTGAATCAACAGTGAATCCGCGCGTGATGTCGGCTCTGACTCCCGTTCCGCAGTCTATGCGTGAGGTCGCCGAGCGGTATGGCAAGCTGCTTCTCGATGTCGATCGCGAATGGAAGGCGGCTGGCCGATCCGAGTCGGCGGTCCTGGACATGCCAGAGTCCGAAGCCTTGAGACAAATTCTGTACGGCGCGGGATCGCCGTGTCTGGTTCCGAATGAGGCGATCGTCTCGACCGAAGGCTATTTTGATTCGGGCACATGCACGGAACTGTGGAAGCTGCAGGGCGAAGTCGATCGCTGGTTAATTCAATCTCCGCTCGCGCCGGCCCACGCGGTGTCACTGGTGGACCGCGAGTTGATTCGGCCATCTCGCATTTTCCGGCGCGGCAATCCGGCCAATCGCGGCCCCGAAGTGACGCGGCACTTTGTCTCTGTCATCGCCGGATCGAAGCCCGTTCCATTCACTCAGGGAAGTGGGCGGCTCGAACTAGCGCGAGCAATCATCGATCCCGCTAATCCACTGACCTCGCGCGTCTGGGTGAATCGAGTCTGGCAACACCATTTCGGAACCGGACTGGTGCGGACCACGAGCGATTTTGGAATCCGAGCCGAACCACCAAGTCATCCTGAATTACTCGACTGGCTGGCGACTCAATTGAAGGCGAACGGCTGGAGCACGAAAAGTCTGCATCGATTGATTCTGCTGTCGAATACTTATCAACAGCGATCGGCGGAAGTCAGTCCACCGATGAATCAAGCGGACCCGGAGAATCGGTTGCTGGGGCGGATGAATCTTCGGCGGCTGACGTTTGAAGAATCTCGCGACACTCTGCTCGCGATCACCGGCCGCTTGGATTTGAAAATGGGAGGGCGAGCCTCCGATCTGTTTGCCGCGAATGGCATTGCACATCGACGACGCACGATTTACGGACTCGTGGATCGCCAGTTTTTTCCGGCGACGTTGCGCCTGTTCGACTTCGCGAACCCAGACTTGCACATTCCGGTACGCAACGAAACGACGGTCCCTCAACAGGCCCTGTTCTCTCTCAATCACCCGTTCATGGCGGAGCAGGCAAAGGCGCTCGGCGAGCAGGGCGGCGTCAGCCTTCCGGTGTCATCGCCACAGAACCAAGGGGCTGACGCCACCCAGCTCGCCAAAGACAAAATTAGGCAATTGTACCAAGCGGCTTATCAACGTGATCCGACACTGCAGCAGCTCAATGCCGCGCTGGCATTTGTCGCCTCCAATACCGACGAGCCCGCTGCGTCGCCGCGTCCCGAAGCACTCGCATGGCATTATGGCTACGGAGAATTGGATGACGCGGCAAAACGGCTGAAGAGTTTTCGACCGCTGCCGCACTTTACCGGTACCGCGTGGCAGGGAAGCTCGCAGTGGCCGGACGCCGCGCTCGGCTGGGTGCAGCTCACGGCGGAGGGAGGCCATCCGGGCAACGACTTGCAGCATGTTTCCGTTCGCCGCTGGGTCGCGCCGCATGACGGCACCTTCTCGGTGACCTCCACGCCGACCCACGAAGTCGCCGCCGGAAACGGCATCCGCTGTTGGATCTTCTCTAGTCGCGACGGAGCGCTCGCATCGCTGGTGCTACACAATCAGAAACAGGAGATGAACGTTGATGCGGTCAAGCTACAGAAGGGAGACACGCTCGACTTCGTGGTGGACATCAACGGAAACCTGAACAACGATCAACACCTGTGGTCCCCGATCATTCGCGAGTCACCAACCAAGACCGGCTGGGAAGCCAGGCGAGATTTCACGGGGCCATTGCCGACGTTGCTCAATCGCTGGGAGCAGTTGGCCCATGTGCTGCTGATGTCCAACGAGTTGATGTTTGTGGATTAATCGTGCTGAGCTAGCACTCGCGGTTGCGGTTGTTTGTCTGTGATGGCTCGGTTGAGAGCTTTCAAGTATGCCTCAGCGCTGGCTTGGATAATGTCGGTGCTGATTCCTTTGCCGTGATAGCGTTTGCCGTTGGCGGAGATTTCGACGAAAGCTTCGCCTTGCGCATCTTCGCCGCCGGTGACGCTGCGGACTTGGAAGTTTTGCAGATCTCCCGACATGCCGGTGATCCGTTTCATGGCCAGAAAGATGGCGTCGAGCGGGCCGTCACCGGTCGCGGCGTCGCGGCGTGGTTGCGTTTCGCCGGCGCACTTCAGTTCCACGGTCGCAGTCGGGATCGTGGCGGCTCCGGCGAAGGTCTGCACACTGACCAGGGTCCATTGATCGGAAGCGTCGGGTTGTTCGCCGATATGACTTTCAATTAACGCCACGATGTCCGAGTCGTAGACCTCTTTCTTTTTGTCGCACAGACCGATGAACTCGCGAAAGACTCGTTCAAAGACTTCCGATTCGAGTGCAAAGCCAAGCGAACTAACGCGATCACGGAACGCATGTCGGCCGCTGTGCTTGCCGAGTACCAAGTTCGTGCCGACGTAGCCGACATCTTCCGGCCGCATGATTTCGTAAGTTTTGCGATTCTGCAGCATGCCGTGCTGATGAATGCCCGCTTCATGAGCAAACGCATTTTGGCCGACAATCGCCTTGTTGCGTTGCACGGTCATGCCCGTGATTCGCGACACCAGCCGGCTGGTCGGGAACAACTTCGGGGTGTTGATATTGGTCTGCACCCCATAGAAATCGGCTCGCGTGCGTAACGCCATGACGACCTCTTCGAGCGCCGCGTTCCCGGCTCGTTCGCCCAAGCCGTTGATCGTGCATTCGATTTGACGCGCGCCCGCTTCGACTCCGGCCAAGCTGTTCGCAACCGCCAAGCCGAGATCGTTGTGGCAGTGCGTGCTGATCACCGCTTTGCCGATGTTCGACACGTTCTTCCGCAAGTACTCGATGCACGTCTTGAACTGCAACGGCGTAGCGTATCCAACCGTGTCCGGGATGTTGATCGTCGTGGCTCCGGCGTCAATCGCCTTCTCGACCACCTGGCACAGAAAATCCAATTCCGTGCGAGCGGCATCTTCCGGCGAGAACTCCAAGTTCGGCACCGTGATGTCCGACCGCGAGGCCATCAGGTCGCGCGTGTATTTCACCATCTCGACGGTCGTATTGAGAATCTGCTCTTCGGCCATCTTTAGTTTGAACTCTCGATGAATCGGACTCGTCGCCAAGAAGACGTGGATGCGGCACTTCTCTGCTTCCTTCAATGCTTCCCATGCGCGATCAATGTCGTCTTTGCGACAGCGTGCCAAGCCACAGATCGTGGTGCGCGATCCGAACTCGCGCGCGATCGCGCGGACTGCTTCAAAGTCGTCGGGTGAGGCGATCGGGAATCCCGCTTCGATGACATCGACACCGAGTTCGACAAGCGCCTTCGCCACTTCCAGCTTTTCAGCCGAGTTCATGCTGCATCCGGGCGATTGTTCGCCGTCGCGCAAGGTGGTGTCGAAGATCGTGATCGTATCGGAATTTTGCGGGGACATCGAAAAATCTCCCTAACTTGGAAACACTCAACAAACAAAAAACCCTGAGCTTCCAGCGGAGGCTCAGGGTGTAACAGTCATTCCAAAAGTACGACAACACCAAGCCCCGCGGTCAACGCAGGAGGAGGTTAAGGCCCAGCAGTCGTCGCAACAAAGTGTTCATGAATCGCCCCAATTCTTTCGGCTCAAGATCGGCACGACAGTATCCAGGACTTGAGGCATGGGTCAAGAGTGTCGGGGAAAATTGCATGGCTGGCATCGCGGCAACCACGGATTGCCAATCGAGTCCGGTGACATCATGCCATGAGTGGGGTGCAGCGACAGTGGGCACACTTTGCCCGGAATCGGCGAGCGGCTATTTTGTTCGAGTGGCGCGATGGCCCAGATGGCTCGCGCGGGTTCGTCGAACCTTTGAGCGACCTCTTGGAAAAGGAATCTGGTTCATGAGCAGTCTTTGGCGAATGGCGATTCGGACACGAGCGTGGTTGGCGGCGGCAGTGCTTGTCGCGGGGATGACCTCGACCGTTCAGGCGGATGTGAAATTGCCGAACGTCTTCGGCAGTCACATGGTGTTGCAGCAAGGGCAAAAGAACAAAGTCTGGGGAACGGCCGACGCGAATGAAGAAGTGACGGTAACCATCGGCTCTCAGTCACATAAAGCGAAGGTCAGCGCCGACGGCAAGTGGTCGGTCTTGCTCGAACCGCTCGCAGTCGGCGAGCCGCTCGTGTTGATGGTCAAAGGAAAGAATGAAATCAAGTTTGACGATGTGCTCGTGGGCGAAGTTTGGATTTGCTCCGGCCAGTCGAACATGCAGTGGTCGGTCAACTCAGCGAACGACTCTGATTTGGAACGGTCGGCTGCGAAACATCCGAAGCTGCGGATGATTAACTTTCCGCAGGTCGGCACGCAGGAACCGATCTGGACTCACCCGGATCGGGCGTGGCAGGTTTGCACGCCAGAAACGGTCGGCAACTGGTCAGCGGTCGGGTATTTCTTCGGGAGGCAATTGCACCGGACTCTCGACGTCCCGGTCGGGATGATCAACAACGCTTGGGGTGGGTCGGCGTGTGAAGCGTGGATCAATCGGGATGTGCTGGCGAAAGACGAACTCTACAAGCCGCTGATGGACCGATGGGCTGGTACGGAAGCGACCTTTGCCGACCTGACGAAAAAAGGAAGCGATCTCACCGAAGACGAAAAGAAACAGCTCAACGCCCTGCGAGGCCAGATTGGCGGCAATCACCGGCCAGCGAACATTTACAACGGCGTGTTGAAGTCGCACCTTGGGTACGGCATTCGGGGAGCGATTTGGTATCAAGGCGAATCGAATGCAGGCCGAGCCTATCAATATCGCGATCTGTTTCCGTTGATGATCAAGAATTGGCGTGATGAATGGGCTCAAGGGGACTTCCCGTTCTATTGGGTGCAGTTGGCGGACTACCTGGCCGAGAAGCCCGAACCGGGCGACAGTGCTTGGGCTGAGTTGCGGGAAGCTCAAACGCTGACGATGAAGAGGCTGCCGAATACCGGTGAAGCGGTGATCATCGACATCGGTGAAGGGAAAGATATTCATCCGAAAAACAAAGTGGATGTTGGTCGCCGACTGGCTCGCTGGGCCTTGGCTGAAACGTACAAAGTGGCGGGCATCCCCTGTCGCAGCCCGCTGTACAAGTCGATGGAAAAATCGGGTAACAAGATTGTGCTGACATTTGACAACATCGCGGCCGATGCGAAGTCCTGGCGACCATTTGACGTCAATGAACCGCGCGGCTTCGCAATCGCGGGCGAAGATAAAAAATTCGTCTGGGCCTCGGCGAAGATTCTGCCGGACGGCAAAGTCGAAGTCTGGAACGATGCGGTCAAAGAGCCAGTCTCAGTGCGCTATGCTTGGTCCGATAACCCGGTCTGCAATATGTTCAGCGTCGGCGGTCTGCCGCTGACGCCGTTCCGCACCGATGACTGGAAGGGCCTGACTGCGGACGCCAAGTAAAGTGATCGCCTGGCAACCCGGGCTTCGTTCCTTTGACTGGATTCTTCAGACACATCATCGGCCTAACAGCCACGGGAATACGGTCAAAGGAATGAACACGATGACATCCCCATTTCGTGGAGCGCTCGCCCTCGGTCACGCTTCGGGTTAGTGTCCTCAACATGCAACCTCACGTTCAAACTGTTGCTGAACTGACTGGCGAGATCAAAGACCTGATTGACGGCAACTTGCCGGAAGTTTGGGTGCGAGGCGAAGTGTCGAATCGCCTGAAGGCCGGCTCGGGGCATATCTATCTGACTTTAAAAGATGACCGAGCGCAACTGGCGGCGGTGATCTGGCGAAATACCGCTTCTCGATTGAAGTTTGATCTTCAGGATGGGATGCAGGTCGTCGCGAATGGCTCGATTGAGGTTTATTCACCGCGCGGGACGTACCAATTGATCGTGCGCGAACTGATCCCGCAGGGGATCGGGGCGCTCGAACTAGCGTTTCGGCAACTGCATGCGAAGCTGGCGGCTGAGGGATTGTTCAATCGCCGGAAGCGTTCAATTCCTCGGTTTCCGAAACGAATCGCGCTCATCACGAGTCCGTCAGGCGCAGCGGTTCGCGACATGATTCAAGTCATCTCGCGGCGTTGGCGAGCGACGGACCTCGTGATCGTTCCGGTCAAAGTGCAAGGTGACGGCGCGGCAGCCGAGATCGCTGCCGCGCTCCGCAGCGTTCATCGTCTGCCGAATGTTGATGTCGTGATCTGCGGTCGCGGTGGCGGCAGCTTGGAAGACTTGTGGGCGTTCAACGAAGAGGTTGTCGCTCGTGCGATTGCCGCGTGTCAGTTACCTGTGATTAGCGCGGTCGGGCACGAGATCGACGTGACGATCGCCGATCTCGTGGCTGACGTGCGGGCATTGACTCCCAGCGAAGCGGGTGAGCGGGTCGTACCGCATCAAGACGACTTGTGGCAGACGCTCGACAGCCTGCAATCGCGATTAGTTGCCGGGCTGCGCGGTCGAGCGGTGAAGTCTCGCCTGAAGTTGGACGCACTCGCATCTCGGCGTGTTTTGGCGAAACCGTTTCAACGAGTTCACGACACGGCCAATCGGCTGGATGATCTCGAATTGCGATTGCGTCGCGCGGCGACACAGCGAATCGTTGCAGCTCGGCGAAAAGTGGATGTGACCGCAGCCACGCTCGATGCGCTCAGCCCGCTGAAAGTGCTTGGCCGAGGCTATTCGATCACCCGCCGCACCGACTCACGCGAGGTCATTTACGACGCCGGACAACTGCAAGCTGGCGAACGAATCACCACGATGCTCGGCTGTGGCGAGGTCATCAGTCGCGTCGATGCAGGAAACGTGGTTATCCCACTCGAAGTTGAAAAGTAGGTGGTGGGCGGGCTGGACGAATTGTCGCCGTAGTAGGCCAGGTTCAAGCGGCGGTCGAGTTCCACGTGATGCGAGGAACCTCGACGTCCGGCAACGGGTTTCGCAATGATCCCTGAAACCTATCGAAGCCTTGAGAGGTAAACGATCGGGAAAGGAAATCAGCCATGCGTTGGAAAATGCTGTTGCCGGTCATTGTGCTAATTGGGGTGATCTGGCTGGTCGCGGCGGTGACCAGTGAGCCACTGAAAGGGGTTGCAACGGACGAAGCGTCGCGACCGACGGCGGGGATTGACGATTCGATTGCCACGATTGATGCTTTTTTTGCGAAACGCTGGGCCGATGAGAAGGTGACTCCCGCCAAATCGGCTGACGATTTGATTGTGCTACGACGGATCACGCTCACGTTGATGGGAACCGTGCCGTCGTTGGAAGAACTGCGGGCGTTTGAAGCGGACAGCGGTTCGGATCGCTTGCGACGTTGGACCGCTCGGTATCTGCACGACGCGAGATTTGCCAATTATTTCGCCGAGCGGTTAGCTCGGGCGCTAGTCGGAATTGAGGGAGGTCAGTTCCTGGTTTATCGGCGCGATCGCTTCAGCAACTGGCTGCGCGAACAATTGGCGGCAAATCGTCCGTATCAAGAGTTGGTTCGCGAAATGATCGTCGGCTCCGGACTGGCGACCGATCGGCCGGAATCGAACTTCGTCATGGCTGGCTATGACGACGGCGAAGGCTTCAACGAAAACAAGCTGGCCGGTCGAGCCGTGCGCGCGTTTCTCGGCCAGCGGATCGACTGTGCCCAATGTCACGATCATCCGTTTGCGAATTGGAAGCAACACGATTTCGCTGGTCTCGCGGCCCACTTTGGGCAATTGAAATTGAGCCCGGTCGGTGTGCGAGACAATCGCGATCTGAAATACGAAGTTGAAGATCGCGACACTCTGGAAAAGAAAGTGGTCGAACCCTCGGTGCCGTTCGGACCTGGTTGGGAGCCGAGCGAAGGAAATCGCCGCGAACAGCTCGCCGCCTGGATCACGCATCCGCAGAATCGCCGCTTCGAACGCGCGATCGTGAACCGAGTTTGGGGACTCGTTTTCGGCCGTGCTTGGATCGATCCGGTTGACGATCTTCCCGATCCGCCCGGCGACGAGTTCGTCTCGAAAAAAGATGTTTCCAGCGGAACGACTTCCCCCGCCACGTCCACGGAGGTCGGCGCGAATGCGATCTCGGCGAATGAACGATATTCCGAATTGCTCGATCAAATGGGTGCCGACTTTCGCGAACATGGTTATGACCTGCGGCGGCTGATCGAAGTGGTCGTCGCCTCGCGGCCGTTTGCACTGGAGTCGCGGATTGAGCACGAGCCAGAAGATCCGCAAGAGCTGGATCGGCTGAAGTCACACTTCGCGATCTTTCCAATCACGCGCCTGCGGCCGGAGCAGATGATCGGCGCGTTGCTGCAATCCGCATCGCTGAAGACCGTCGATCAGAACTCGCATCTGATCCCGCGCACGATCAAGTTCTTTCGTTCACGAGATTTCGTCGAAGAGTACGGCGATCTCGGCGAAAACGAACTCGACGATCGAGCCGGAACAATTCCGCAAGCACTGCTCCGCATGAATGGCCGGCTGACTCAAGAGACGATCGATTCCGGCCCGTTGTCGTTGTCCGCCACCGGGCGGCTCGCGTCGATGGCCCCGGACGACCGCAAGTGCCTCGAACTTTGTTATCTCGTCTGCCTGACTCGGCGACCGACGGACGAAGAATTCGAACACTTTTTACCTTTGTTCGACCGTAAGCTCGGATCGCGAGCGAACGCAGTCGAAGATATTTATTGGACGCTGTTCAATTCGCCCGAGTTCGCTTGGGGACATTGACCTGTGGAGTTCGGGGTGTCAGCACCGCTTTGGATTGCCATTTCTCTGCGAGCGTTGCGTCTCTGCGTGACAAATCAGTCTCACGCCAAGGCGTGAAGCTCGCAGAGAAATGGAAAGGAACAACATGAAGACCTCACTTTCTCGCCGCGACTTAATTAAAGCGGCACTGGTGTCTGGCATCTCGTTCGCCGTTCCTGGACTCGATCTTCGCGCGGCGAATGAACGTGGCACGCAGCGGCAGAAATCCTTGATCGTGATCTGGCTTCAAGGCGGAGCTAGCCAATTGGAAACGTGGGATCCGCATCCGGGCACGAAGATTGGCGGGCCGACGAAGTCGATCAAGACGAAACTCCCCGGGATGGAGATCGCCGATCAGTATCCGCGAGTGGCCGAACAGATTCACGAGTTGAACGTCATTCGCTCGCTGGTGTCGAAGGAGGGGGATCACGAACGTGGCACATATCTGTTGAAGACCGGATACCGCCCCGATCCGACGCTATTGCATCCGTCGCTCGGCGCGATTGCCTGCCACGAGTTGCCGAATGACAAGCTGGAGATTCCGGCTCACATCTCGATGATCGGCGGGCAATTTGCAGCTCGCGGCGGGTTCCTGGGGGACGTGTTTGACGCCTTTAAAATCTATGACCCTGGCAACGGCATTCGGAACTTAAAAGCCCGCGTCGGCGACGAACGACAAGAGCGCCGGCTGCGCGGTTTGGAAGTTGTGTCGAAGCAATTTCAAAACGGCCGCCGAGTCGCCGTGGACAACACGCTGCATCAGATGACCGTCGAACGAGCCTTGAAGATGATGACCTCGGAGCAGCTCAAAGCCTTCGAGATCGACGAGGAACCAAAGGAGCTGCGAACAGCTTACGGCGAGACGCTGTTCGGCCGCGGCTGCCTAGCGGCGCGGCGGCTGGTTGAAACGGGCGTTCGCGCAATTGAAGTGACTTTGAACGGCTGGGACACGCATGCCAAAAATTTCACTGGCCATGAAACTCAGGCCAAGGAGTTGGACCCGGCCTTCGCCACCTTGATTCACGATCTGAAGCAGCGTGATCTGTTGCAATCGACGGTCGTGTTGTGCATCGGCGAGTTCGGTCGGACTCCGAAGATCAACCCGCTGGAAGGTCGCGATCATTGGCCGAAAGGATTTAGTTGTGTCGTTGGTGGCGGCGGATTGCGATCGGGTACGGTCATCGGCGAAACGGAACCGATCGAAGAACCGAAAGGTCCGAAAGACCCGATTGAGGTGGCTGACCTCTTTGCCACGATCCTGCATCAACTCGGCGTGCAATTCGACAAAGAAGTTTTGACGCCAATCGGCCGCCCGATGAAGTTCAGCTCCGGCAAACCAATCGAACGACTGATGACCTGACGAGCGGGCGACAATTCAGTCCTGCTGTCCGCTGGAACCAATCAGAACAAAGGGAGCCCAGTAATACGGTGAGTGCCAGCGGGGATCGCTGCGCACCTTGAGCTTGGCTTCATGTAAGGCCGAAGCGGCGTCCATTCGATCCGTCTTGGCCAATCCCTCGGCGATGAGTTCAAAGAAGCCGCCTACCAGTTCCGCCGTGGAGGCATCGGAAACACTCCAGTGACTGGCGATGACGCGACGAGCACCGGCCGCCAAGAACGCTTGAGCCAGCGTTGAACCCGCTTCCAACGGACGATTGGGGCCGACGTTGGTTTGACACGCACTCAACACCGCCAGCTCACAATCGGCAAGCGGCAGTTGCAGGATTTCGTTATACGACAACAGCCCATCATTGTGTTCTGCGAACGCGATTTCGTTCGGTGGCGTAAGGGCGATCGCTCCGAAGAGATTGCCAAATCGTTCATCGACGAGTCCGTGAGCGGCCAGATGTACGAGGCCACGACCACGGACGCTGTCCACGAATTGCTGTTCCGTGGCGTTGGCATCTAGCAAGGTTTTCACCGTCATGCCCCGACGTTCAAAGCATTCGGCCAATCGAGCACACTCGCGGGCCGTCCCCGGCAGCGGTGGCAACAAACCACGCAGGCCGTACATCATGTCGCGAGTCACTTCGCCACTCCGGTCTGCTTCGGCGACCGCTGTTTCTTCGGCGATAGGGGTTTCCGAGTATCGAGGATTCCCCAACGTCAGCAAGCTGCGGCGGCTCGCCGAAGATGACGCCGAGCGTCGGACCAGATTGACCAAGATGTTGGC
>JANMIF010000276.1:0-14019 GCA_031375695.1 Planctomyces sp. | reverse complement strand
CCCTCAGCAGCATCCGCCACGCCACCATCAATCTCGCCCGCCGACTCACCCAATCCGTGGGCTCCCTCTGCCAAGAACACGCCCTCAAAATCAACCTCTTGCTGAACAGACTACGCATCCTCAGAAACTAGCCTGCCGTGTAGCCAGGCCCGCCAACAATGGTGACGACGTCTTCTTGTCGGGAATAATACGGAGGCAGGCTTTCTGCCCGGCTGAGCTGATTGCAGAACTCAACAGCCTCGAACCACGTCACCGAATCGACGGGATGGTGGCTCGTGTCGAGGCCAGCCACATTGGCGGCCAGTTTGCCGGACTCGGAGAACGCCGAGGGATTGCGTTGCAGCACTTTTTGGAACTGCTGCTGCGTGACCTCGAACACACCCAAATAGAACGGCTGCGTGAGCCGGACCTTGTGCCGTGCCGACTCGCTGCGAATGATCGAAGCCCAGCGCTCATCGATGGACTTCGCACGCGCCTCGACCTCGTCGCGGTCGGTCCCCATCAGAAACTCGCCTGGTGGGATCAGCCGAAACTTGAGCCCCAAACTGTTCTCGTACTCCTCCGGCACCCCGAAATGCTTGGCCCACTCGACTTGATGCGCGCGAGCTTGCATCTCATTGAACGGAGCTTTTGCCGGTGGTGGCGAGTCGGGATTCACACTCTCAGCGACATGCACCCACTTTGCTCCGACGATCTTGCCATGATGATCGTGGCCGGACGAGTCTTTCAGAACATCGCCGGAGCCTTCGTCGAAGTGATAAAGGGCGAGCGTGTTCTGATCCGTGTCGAAGCGTTTGGCGGGAGTGAAATCCTGCTCGTAACGTGCAACCTTGGAGACGCGGACTTCTCCAAGGCGACCGCGAAAAAAGTAATTCGGGATACCATTGTGCAGGCCAGCTCCCAGCCAGGCATGCTCTTCTTCGCCGCCTTTCCGTTCGCCGGTCCGGGGAAGACGGGAGACCAGTTTGCCGTCGATGTACAATCGGCCTTCCCGATCATCGATCACGAACGCCAGATGCGCGAGGCCCGGCGTCCAGGGAAAATCCGGAAATTCCGGCAACGTCAGATCGTTGGCAAACCAGCTCACTTCTTTGACACTCAAAGCAGTGAACCGTTTCCCTGCAAAACTAACGATCATCTTGGGCCTGGTCTGCCGCTCGTTCGTTTCGACCCAGGCTTCCAGCGTGACCGGTCCCGGCTCGTCGTTGATCAACGTTGGAATCGCGACGTAGCTGGAGACGCCATCAAACTCCAGCGCGAAGCCAGATCTCACCTTCGCCCTGTCGGGCACATCACTCTTGCCGCCTAGTTCCTTGCCGGATGAAAACGGTAAGTTCGTGCCTTTGACGATGTCTTCGCGGGGCGGCGGCGTCCGACCGGCCAAGATCGCCCACGCGACTCCGAGCATGCCGATCAACAACAAACTCGCGAGCACGATGCGCGACTTGCCGCGCAATCCAGATGAGCCGGAACTTTGATAAACAATCGTCTCAGCGCACGTGTCCGGTCTCAACACGTCGGTTTGATCCATGAGAACTAACTCAGCGGACGACTGTTTGAGCCGTGTCCCAACGACATTCCCGTCGGAAGTCCCCGCAGTCGGATCCGCCAAAAAACTTGCGAGCGCCTCCGCAAACTCAGCCGCCGTGGCGAACCGATCTGCGGGACGCCGCGCGATCGCTTTCCAGCAGATCGCTTCCAACTGCGGATCAACATCGCCGCGAATCTCGCTCGGCCGAACCGGAGCATGGTGCATGAGCTTGAACAACACGCGTGTCACGCTTCCGGTGTGAATCGGCCGGCCAGCGAGTAGTTCGTAAAGTATGGCTCCCAGGCTGTAGATGTCGGACACCGCTCCGACTTTGTCGGCATCTCCTTCGGCCTGTTCCGGCGACATGTACGCCGGCGTGCCAATGATTGCCCCCGACTGCGTCACTCGTGCGTCCGTCTCATGAACCATCCAGGCGAGGCCGAAGTCCATCAAGATCGGCTCGCCGCTGCGGTCGAACATCACGTTGGCTGGCTTCAAGTCGCGATGGATGACTCCCGCGCGATGAGCCTCGGCCAGCGCGAGAGCCAACTTGCGAATTAATTCAGCGATCTTTGTAGCCGAACTCGTGAGAGTTCGGTCGGATGTCTCACGGCTTCCGCTACCCGCCGTTTGCCCACGTTTGATGACCTGCGCCAACGTCTCGCCGTCGATGAACGCCATCGTCAAATAATGCGTGCCGTCTTGTTCATCGACATCGAAGATCGGGCAGAGGTTGCGATGCAACACCGACGCCATCGTCCGCGCTTCCCGGCGAAACCGCTCAATCAAATTGAATCTGCCTTCATCATCGAACTTGGGAATCTTCAAAGCCACTCGCCGGCCCAGCCGCAAGTCTTCAGCCAAGTACACGATGCCCATACCGCCCGAACCGAGCACTCGCTCCACGCGATACCGACCAAACAGCGTCCCCAAAACCGCTGCTTCGGTCAATCCGCTCTGCGAAGTGGACGCTACATGACTGCTCGCTGCCGCTGCGTTCGCTGGATTCACAATCACCGTCTGCCCGGTATCGTCCGCTTTGCCGAGCATCGTCGGCGGATCGCCGCCAACCAGTTCCTGCTCGCTGGGTTCCGTAAACAATCCAGCATCCGCATCCGCACACAAATCCGCAGCCGGCTGCTCCAGAAAATCCCCCGCCTGAGCTTCGCGGTTCAGCAACCGCTCGACCCGAATACGCAAAGCCGAGTCCCCCCCACACGCCGCATCGAGATACGCCCGCCGCGCCGACTCGTCGGCGATTTCAAAGGCAGTCATGAAGAGGTCTCGTTCGTGCATGATTCATCACAAAGTATTCGCGGGCGAGAATTTCACTCGGCTCAGCATACCTATGCGTATTCCGCCAGCAAACCCGGCCAAAAAATTGTGGGGATTCGCGAGATCGTTTCAGCGACGAACCGTTCCAAGCCGTACCGCTACGTCCCTGGCGACAATTCCTCCAGCAAGAACGAGCGTGCATACGCCCACAATCGGCGGGCCGAACGTTCGGACATTTCCAGCATCTCTGCCGCTTCGGCCAGCGGCAGCCCGGTAAAGTATCGCAGCTTGACCAATTCCGCCGCCTGAGCGTCTTGCGTGGCCAACCGAGTCAACGCCTCGTCTATCTCCAGCACGTTGACGGCCGAACCCGCTTCCGGCAGATCGCTCAGCGAAACATCGAGCCGATCCAAATCGCCACCCCGTTTGAGTGCCTCTTTGCGTCGGGCATTCTCGATCAGAATCCGCCGCATGGCGGTCGCCGCCGCTCCGAAAAAGTGTTTGCGGCTGTCCCACTTTTGAGCCACCGGAACATCAACCAACCGGACGTAAGCCTCATGCACCAGCGCCGTCGCCTGCAACGTCTGCCCCGCCGACTCATGAGCCAGATTGTGGCGAGCCATCTCACGTAACTGGTTGTAAACCAGCGGCAACAATTCCTCCGTCGCATGGGACTCGCCCCGTTGAATCGCACTCAGCAGTTGGGAGACGTCGGAGGACATGTCGGGAGCCTACGGTCGTGAATTCGGCCAATCAACGCAGATTCAACACGGTCCGTTCGCGATTGCCGTCGGATTCGTCCAATGACAGAATGCGACCTTCTTACATTCCCGATCCAGGAGTCTGCCCAATGCTCACGATCCTCGGTCGACCTCAAAGAGTCTGCGACGGCTTTGCTCGCCGTGATTTACTTCAAGCCTGTGGAGCCGGATTGCTCGGCGCGACTCTGCCAAAGTTGTTCGCAGCGGAAGAGACCGGAGAACTGTTGCCCGCGCGAGCCAAGTCGGTCCTGTTCCTCTATCTGTACGGAGGTCCAAGCCAATTGGAAACGTGGGACATGAAGCCGGAGGCTCCGGAGAACATTCGCGGGACGTTCTTGCCAATCGACTCGCGCACGCCGGACTTGCGAATCTGCGAATACATGCCTCGCATGGCGGCGATGTCGGACAAGTTCGCAGTCGTCCGAACGGTGCATCACACGCACAACAATCATCACGCTTGCCACTGGATGCAGACCGGCCGGCCGTGGCACTTGCCAGAGACGATCCTCAATGCCACCCCGGACAAAGATTGGCCGGCGATGGGTTCGATCGTGGAATATCTCGACCAAAAACGAAATGCCGCTGTCGGACGATTTCGCGACATGCCCAGCTACGTTTATGTCCCGGCCCCGCTGGGACACTTGCAGGGCTACGACTATCCGGGTCAGTACGCCGGTTGGCTGGGCCGGTCGTACAACGCGCTGGCGACGAACTTCCGCCGCCGCGATGCGAAGGACAATCCGTTCTTCCGCGAGGTCACCGATCAAGAAATGGACCTACGGATTCAAGGACTCGATGAGCAACCAACGCTGACGCTCGACCGCCTGAACCGCCGCAAGACACTGCTCGAACAATTCGACACCGCGCGAACCGCTGACGGTGACAGCCGGCTACACTCGAAGCGAATCGAAACGTACTCGCGCTTCCAACAGCGAGCGTTCGAGTTGGCGAACTCGGCCCCGATCCGCAACGCGCTCGACATCCGCCAAGAAAAACCCGCCACGCGAGATCGCTACGGCCGCCACCTATTCGGCCAAGCCGCGCTACTCGGCCGGCGATTGCTCGAAGCCGGAGCACGCTTCGTCACCGTCCAGTGGGAATGCCCCGATGGCTACAGTTGGGACTCACACATCCAGAACAATGACATCAAGAATATCTTGTTGCCAGGCCTCGACCAAACCTACACGGCGATCCTCGAAGACCTGTCACAACGCGGCCTGTTGGACGAAACGCTAGTCGTACTCACCAGCGAAATGGGCCGCACACCCGGCGTCACACCGACCGGCGGCCGAGGTCACTGGTGCCACTGCTTCCCAATGCTCTTCGCCGGAGCCGGCATCTGTGGCGGCATCGCCCACGGCAAGTCCGATAAACACGCCGCTTACCCCGCCGACAAACCGGTGACACCCGCTGACCTCTCCGCCACCATCTTCCGCTCGCTCGGCATTGATCCCAACCTCCGCATCCCCGACCCCGAAGGCCGACCGACGTCCATCACTGAAGGCGGTCGCGTGTTGGAAGAGCTGTTCGGGTGAGTCAGACGGCGACGTGATCCAGTTTCGCGCGAGCTTTTTCCGTGTCGAGATCACTGCGCGGGATCGCCACCGCCTGCAAGATACGCGTGGTCAACTCCGCGACTCGAATTCCACGCGGCTCTCCTGTCGGGAGGAAGATTTGGATCGCCTTGGCTTGAATGGGATCATCGCTTGAATGCGGTGTTCCGGTGCATGTCGTTCACTGTTTCGCCGCATCGTTAAACGCAATCAGTCTGACACCATAAGTGTCGACCAGCGCAGACTGTATTTGGAGCAATAACTCGATAAGTCGCTTGGGCGGCTGCGGTTGAGTTTGAATCAGAGATACATCGAATTCGGTAACTACAATTTCGCCATCGACATCGTCGATGCTCACTCTGCATGAAGTTGGATTCATGTCGTAATTCACGGTAATTCGGTCGTCATTTAAATCCTCGATTCGATCAATCAAAGCCGTAACGTCGATGCGATTGAATGGAGAGAAGTGAACGGTATCAAACGTTTTTCCGAACACAGCTGCGAACTCATCAGACAAGACTCTTTCAGGCGTGCTGATCTCTGAGACCTGCCGATGCCAAATGACTTCGGACGTATCATCGGGATTCAACGAAACCCAAACCGAATATGTAAAATTCGGTGTGATAATCGTCCCAGTGCCATCGCCGGGTTTTGCGACGTTGATGTCGATCCGTTTGAATCCCAACTCGTCGCGCAGGGCATTGGCAATCTTTTGTAAATCGTCCGCGAGTTCTTTGGCGGCAATCTTCACAACAAAAGCTTCAGTGGCACTGGTCATTGCGTCAGGGACTCGATGGGATTTCGTGAATCCCGATAGACTCCGAACCCCAGCGCTCCGCCGCCCGATGAAGGCCATTCTTTTGACTTGACTTGCGTGAGGGTTTGCCGCGGCATTTCGTTTTGCGAACACGTTTGTCAGGTCTGCTAATAAGAATTCGCCCGTGCCTGTCCCGTACATCCACGGCGTCTGGTCCTTCTTGTCCGTGTAATTGAGACGAAGTGTTTGGGGGATAGCGCGTTTGAGATACCTTTGCAACGAGACCGATGTCAGCAGTACGCCGTTCTCAAGAGCCGTTGGTGCATTTCCCCTAAAGGCTTCGATGAGGTTGAACGTCCACGCACCGTGTTTGTTCTGACTGCTCGGCCACGACGATTGCCCTGACTTGCACGCAGTAAAGCAGACACAATGCTCGCTCGACCTGAAGAACTCGTCCAATTCATCATCGATTAAGTCACCGTAAATACTTCCCATTTCTTCGTCAGGCAGCAATCCGCCTTCGCGTGAATCCAAAAACATCGTGATTTTTTTGCAACGGGATTTGCGAAGTTGCTGAAAGAGGGATTGCAAAGCGATGCTTGTGCCAACAGGGTCAGACTTCTGAGTGTCGTGGCACATAACGTAATTGGTGTCGAGTTTGGAGAAACCGTGACCCACGTAATAGAGAAAGAAGATGTCATTCTCGGTGAGAGATTTAATCGTGGTCTTCGTTTTTGTTTCGACAATCGACTTCGTTGCGTCTCCATCAACGAGTACGACCTGATTCACGCTATCAAATCCATGTTCCTTGAGCGTCTCGCTGAATTTGACGGCATCTGCTTTCGCGTACTTCACGACTGAAATGCGTTTGTCGTTGTGATTTTCCACGGCAATGAGGATTGCCACGTTCATGCTCGGCACTCCGAAGACAAGGGGACAAAACGTGGAGCATTGTGCCCAGGCTTGTTCACCATCGCCAGCGAAAACACGCAACACCACTTTGTCAATCTGTTGATCGTGGTGCAGGTTTTCAATCTGCCTGTCAAAGGGCCATTTCGTTGGTGAGCGAATGATGTTGTGATACGCCGTCATTCAGTTCGACTTCCAAGGTGGCGATTGGCAGACGAGACAAATGGGGGCACAAAAAGGAACGATGTACTGACCGTATTCTCTTTCTATCTTCCTCTTTCTGACAAATTGCCAGTCTATTATTTTCCACTGCGGCCTTACTTCGTGGCCGCGTGAACTGCTACTTTTCATCCTGCCTCGTCCGCGATCACGTTTCTGCCGAGAAAGAAGTTTTGACTATGTCCGATTTGGCCGCCACATCGAATTCTGAATGCACTGATAAGCCCGAACGACCGCTCAATTTTTTGCAGCAAATCATCGAGGAAGACTTGCGAGCCGGGAAGAACGGCGGGCGAGTACAGACTCGATTTCCGCCAGAGCCAAACGGGTACTTGCACATTGGACATGCGAAATCCATCTGCCTGAACTTCGGACTGGCGCTGAAATACAACGGCAGTTGTAATCTGCGGTTCGACGACACAAACCCAACGAAAGAAGACGTCGAGTACGTTGAGTCGATTCAAGAGGATGTCAAATGGCTTGGCTTTCAATGGGGCGGGCTACATTTCGCATCGGATTACTTCGAGCAACTGTTTCAGTGGGCCGAGAAGCTGATTCAAGACGGACTGGCTTATGTTGATAGCCAGTCGCCCGAAGAAATTGCAAAGCAGCGCGGGACGTCGGCCGAACCGGGAACCGCGAGTCCCTTTCGCAATCGGACGGTGACCGAGAATCTCGATTTATTCCGCCGCATGAAGGCCGGTGAATTCCCCGACGGGGCGCAGGTGCTGCGAGCCAAGATCGACATGGCCGAACTGCATCTGATCATGCGCGATCCGATTCTATACCGCATCCGGCATGCGCATCATCATCGGACCGGCGACCAGTGGTGCATCTATCCGATGTACGACTACGCGCATGGTCAATGCGACGCGATTGAACAAGTCACGCATTCGATTTGCACGCTGGAGTTCGAGACGCATCGCCGACTGTACGACTGGTGTATCGAGAAACTCGGCATCTTTCCGTCGCGGCAGTACGAGTTTGCTCGGATGAACCTGAGCTACACGGTCATGAGCAAGCGGCGGTTGTTGGAACTGGTCCAAGAGAATCACGTCAGCGGCTGGGACGACCCACGAATGCCGACGCTCTGCGGCCTGCGTCGCCGCGGTTACACACCGGAAGCGATCCGCGCGTTCTGCGAGCGGATCGGGGTCGCTCGATTCAATAGCACGATCGAAATGACCTGGCTGGAAGACGCTCTGCGCGATGACCTCAACAAACGAGCAAATCGCGTCATGGCCGTGTTGCGACCGCTGAAAGTCGTCATCACGAATTGGCCAGCCGGGCAAGTCGAATGGCTCGACGCCGTGAACAACCCGGAAGATGAAAGTGCCGGGTCGCGCAAAGTCCCGTTTTCCAGGACGCTGTTCATCGAGCAAGACGACTTCATGGAGAATCCGTCGAAGCAATTTTTCCGACTCGCCCCCGGCCGCGAAGTCCGCCTGCGATATGCCTACTTCATCAAGTGCGACGAAGTCGTGAAGGATTCCACCGGCAACGTCATCGAATTGCAGTGCACCTACGATCCCGCTACTCGCGGCGGCAACGCTCCCGACGGACGCAAGGTCAAAGCCACCATGCATTGGGTTTCCGCCGAAAACGCAATCCCCGCCGAAGTCCGACTGTACGACCACCTTTGCCGCCAACCCGATCCAAACGACGTCCCTGGTGGAGTCGATTGGAAGGCGACGCTCAATCCGAGTTCGCTCGAAGTGATTCCACAAGCCTGGGTCGAACCGAGCCTCGCGAACGCCTCCCCCGGCAGCAAGTTCCAATTCGAGCGGCTCGGGTATTTCTGCGTCGATGCGAAAAACTCGCAGGCGGGAGCGCTCGTCTTCAACCGCGCCGTGACCCTGCGCGACAGTTGGGCCAAAGCCCAAAAGAAACAGGGCTGAAAGAGGATGCGGTCATCAACGATTGCCACGCGGACATTTGAGTCGCTGACATGTTCCAAGTCGGACGGCAGATGAAGACAAACTCGCTCGTTCGGCGTAACTTGCTGAGCAATCTCGATTACGTTTGAGTTTTCAGAGCATCCGCCAGCAGCATCGGATTGACGGGAATGTGGTCTTGGAAGTCTTTGAAATCGCGATTGAAGCCAGAGACCTTGTCGGAAGAGGAGTTTCGTCGGCAGCAAGAAGTAATTTTGAAGAACGCGCCGGTGCCGGTGTTCTGGTTGTTCGGGAAAACCGGCAGCGGGAAAACCTCCCTCGTCCGATTTCTGACTGGGGCCGATGACGCCAGTATTGGCAACGGCTTTCGGCCGGAGACTCAACATTCGCGACAGTTCGATTTCCCCGACCCAGAGTTTCCCATTCTGCGATTCCTCGACACACGGGGACTTGGCGAAGCCCGCTACGATCCACAAGAAGATATTGTGGCGTTTTCTCAATCGGCTCACATGGTGATTGTGACCGCACGGCTGATGGATCACGCGCTGGAGCCGCTCCTCGATCCGCTGCGAGCGATTCGCAAATCCGCGCCGCATCGGCCGATCTTGTTAGTACTGACTTGTCTGCACGAGGCCTATCCGCGCAGTCAGCATCCGGCTGCGGATTTGTTTGAGAATGCCGACAAGATCGAAGAACTCCCGACCGATCTGCGCCGGAGTTGGGAACGACAACGAGAGCGTTTTGCGGGGATCGCCGACCGGATCGTGCTGATTGATCTGACACGCCCCGAAGAAGGGTTCACCGAACCGAACTTTGGTGGTGACCGGCTGAAGGCCGCGCTCGTTGATCTGCTGCCTGCGGCGTTTCGCCAGACAGTTCTCAATCTGGATGAGGCCATGCGCTCGCTGGGCGATCTGAAAGAGCGTCAGGCGATGCCATATATCCTCAGCTATAGCACGCTCGCGGCAACGGCGGCGGCGGTGCCGGTTCCGTGGATCGATATTCCGGTCGTCATGGCTCTGCAATCCCACATGGTGTCGAAGCTGGCGAAGATCTATGGGCAATCGCTGGACAGCGCAATGATCGCTCCGTTTGCCGGTGCGATGAGCGGTCGCCTGTTGGCTCGCCTGACGGTGCGGAGCACTTTCAAATTGTTGCCGGTGATCGGTGCCGCCGCGAACGCGGCTCTGGCGTTCGCGTACATGTGGGCCAGTGGCCGAGCGTGGTGCTGGTACTTCGGCGAACTCCGCGCCGGTAACGCCCCGAGCGAGGCTGAGGTGCAACGAATTTGGAATGGACAACTTTCCGCCGCCGCCGAACTGTGGACGCGACATCACAAGCACGACGCGCAAACGAGTGGCTGAAAGCTCAGCGAACTGAACCCCTCGCTGGCGCGGCGGGCTAGTTTTGAAGTATCTACGAGGAATAGGACCAATCGTGAAAGCTTGGCGGTTTTGGAGTCTAGTAACGCTGATCCTCTTGCCATGGCTCGTTCTGGCTGCGCTCGGCGGTTGGATGCTCTGGAACAGCGGACTGTTGTTCTGGACCTGGTGGATGCTCCCGGTCTGTTGGGGCTTGGCGTATCTCTTGATCGGCCGTTCGGAACGTTCGCCGAGTCGTCTTTCATTGGACATCAAACGCCCACTGCATTGGACGCCACGCGACGAGGAAGCCAGCCATCTCGTCGAAGCCCACCATCGACTCATGACGGGCTTGGATGCCGAACAACTCACGGACCCGCGCTTCTATCTCGAAAGTGCGATGGGGCTGTCGATCAAGATCGCACAGCATTACGAGCCACAGGCGGCCGATCCCGTTGCCTCTCTCACGCTTCCCGAAGTTCTGGCCGCCGCCCATCTGGCAATCGAAGACCTGGAGGATTGGGTCCGTGAAACCGTCCCCGCCAGTCACCTGTTGACCATCCGACAATGGAGACAACTTGCGAAAGCGCCCGGCTGGATCACCACGGCACAGAACATCACTTGGGCGGTCTCGACGGTCATCAATCCGCTCAACGCCGTTCGATATCTGACATCAAAGTTCACCGTTGATCCGCTGACAAAATACATTCAGTCGAACCTGCTGGCGGCATTTTACACAGCGTTCGTCCGTCAGGTTGGTTACTACCTCATTGAGATGAACAGTGGCCGCCTGCATGGCGGTTCGGAGCGATATCGCGCGCTCATGGCGGAGCTGCAACCGGAAGGCATCGCGACGGGAAATCCAACCGATGCCGGTGATGTCTCAGAAGTGACGATTGCCATCACGGGGCAAGTGAAAGCCGGCAAGTCGAGCGTGCTCAACGCACTCTTGAAGGACCGGCAAGCCAAGACCGACGTTCTGCCGGCGACGCGCGGTGTGACGCGCTATCGCTGGCAACTGCCAGACGGATCGACAGTCGTGGGTCTGCTGGACACTCCCGGCTATGCGGACGCCGACCTCACTGCCCAGCAACTGGAAGAACTCTTCCAAGCGTTTCAGCAAGCCGACGTCGTGCTGCTGATCATGAGCGCCACCAGCCCTTCGCGAGACCCTGACCTGAAGTTGTTGGACTCGATGTCCGCACGTTTCGCGAAGGAGCCACGTTTGCGGCCTCCACCGATCGTGGGAGCGCTGACGCATATCGACGGACTCAGTCCGTTGATGGAGTGGTCGCCTCCCTACGATTGGCAACATCCCAACCGCCCCAAAGAGCACAGCATCCATGATGCTGTTGCCTACAACTTCGGAATTCTCAATCAGAAACTGGCGGCCATGATCCCAGTTTGCAGCGATAGCGAACGTGTCCAACCCTACGGGATCGAAGAGTGGCTGATTCCTGCTCTATGTGGAGTTCTGGACGAAGGCCGAGCCCGCGCTTTGGTTCGCGGACTTCACAGCGAAGCCAACCGCGACCGAATTCGTGAGCTGCTGTCTCAGTTCCGCAATGTCGGCCGCACATTGCTCAAGACCTTCGTCGAACCACCGTCAGGGCGCTAAACCACTCCGCAGAGCGCCGCGTGATCTGGCTTCCGCTGAGCCATCCCGTTCACGACGACCAGAATTCCGACCTGCCTCATTCTGCCTACAATACATACTTTCATTTGGCCTGGAATGCAGATGTTTTTGTCACGGTCACCCAGGCCGATGGGCTGGGCTGGCATAGAGTTGCCACGTTGCGGCGGGAGACCGAACATTGCGTTCCGACGTTCTCGACCGCCGCCGTCGGTGCGATCCTTGATCGTCGCCGAACGCAATTAGTTCGCCATTCCGCGCGGAGCGAGAGCTACAACAAAGCTGTGAACAGCAGGCACATGCAACTTGGCGCAGCGCCCGATTGGTGGACAATGGCCACACCTTGTGCGATATGAGCCGAAGTTCCTTGTGATATGTCTCTGACTTGCTGCACGCCGGATCGCGTTAAGTTTGCAACTGCAAGAATTCTCCTCAAACTCTGGAAGTTCAAAATGCGAAACAGCTCTCGAATGCTCCTGTGTCTTCTTGCGGTGGTGGCGACGTCTGGGTTCCTCGCCATTGCGGCTGATAGTGAAAAAGAAATCGAGGCATTGCTCCGGGGACATGCGGATGCCACGCTCAAGGCGGACCAAGCGAGACTCCGTGCCGTTGAGACGTCACGCGATAACACGATTGCCTTAATGGTGAAAGTAGCGGGGCGTGCATACACGGCCAAAGACCGCTTTTCTGAGACGAACGCATGGAAAGCGGTCCTTAGATTGGATCGCGAGCACAAAAAGGCGAGGCAATACTTCGGAGATCTCGGCACCCTCGATCAGGTACTGACGGAATTGCCGCACAACGATTCCGCTGAGACAGCTATGTTGCCTCGCTTTGTTGGAAAGTGGCAAGGGGTGTTTCACACTGGTACCAAGGAGACAATCACGATTAGCAACGATGGCATCGTTATTCTTCAGAATCAGCCGAAGGTAAAGTGCCAATTCGAAAACACAAAGGGCGGAGCAGCGATCCTAGTAAGAAGACCGAATAGCAACTGTCTGAATCGCTACACGTTAGCCGGCGAAAAACTACTTTTTGAACAATGGGATCCACATTCCACCTATCCCAAGTCGGCTCCTTCTGCTTTCGGTTATGCAGTTCGCGTGGAGTAGCAGAGTCGAGCGGGTTCGCGCCTGCCGCGAGGTTGGTGAAGTCGCCGAACATTGATCGGCTGGCGGCGCGGTCAAAACAACTTGCCCTTCGCTTTGGCGCGCAGTAGGTTGGTCGCGTTACTTTTCAGCGGGAGGTTTGAATGAGTCAGCTCAGCGTTTTTTCGGATGTTCTTGAGGCGGCCGAGCACCTCGACGCGGAGGCTCAGAGCGAATTGGTCGCGGTGTTGACTCGCCGATTGGCGGAGCGTGGCCGAGAGCGTGTGGCCGTCACTGTGGCTGAGGCCCGGCGTGAATTTGCCGCAGGTCAGTGCCAAGTGGTCAGCGCAGACGACTTGATCCGCGAGGCCCAGTCGTGAGACGTCTCCTGTTGCGTTCGCCGGCGTTCGCGCGGGATCTGCGGGGTTGGCTGAAGTCCCATCCGGGAACTGTGGACGCCCTGGCGGCGGCGCTGGAACAACTGTCGGCGGACTCCGCTCATCCTTCGCTGCGAACTCACAAGTTGCGCGGGGCACTGGCTGATTGCTGGGCCTGTAGCGCGGGTTACGATTTGCGTGTGGTGTTCGAGTATGTGCAGCACGAGAAGGCGGAAGCCATCCTGCTACTGGCACTCGGAACTCACGACGAAGTGTATTAAGGAGCGAGAGCGCTATAACTCGTAGCCGAAGTCGTGAGACTTCGGTCCGAACTCTCACGAGTTCGGCTACATCTCTCATGTCCGGAGGTCAGCATGGTGGCTCGCAGTGTTCGTCGGGTGTTGTTGGCTGGGTTGTTGATGGCGGTGGCGGCTCCGCTGTTGGCGGCGGAGAAGCCTTTGAATGTGCTGTTTGTGGTGTCGGACGATTTGTGTCCGCGGCTGGGTTGTTACGGCGATGCGTTGGTGAAGTCGCCGAACATTGATCGGCTGGCGGCGCGGGGCGTGCGGTTCGAGCGGGCGTACTGTCAGTTTCCGCTGTGCAATCCGTCGCGAGCGTCGTTCCTCACCGGGCTGCGGCCGGACTCGACCGGCGTGTTTG
>JANMIF010000241.1:0-18270 GCA_031375695.1 Planctomyces sp. | reverse complement strand
GGCATGACATCAAGCAGATCGTCGTCCGCACGTTGCTGACGTACTTGGAACTCGACGGCTACCTGGAAGAGGGGACGCCGTTTTATGCCGAGTACCAATTCAAGCCGCTCGTGCCGTCGAAAGAGATCCTCGCGCAGTTTGAAGGTGAACGGCAGGAGTTTTTGCGGCAGCTCTTCTGCCAGGCGACGAAAGCGAAGATCTGGTTCTCGCTGGACATCGCGAACGCCGCGACCGCGCTCGGCCAACCGCGCGACCGCATCGTCCGAGCGCTCGACTATTGCGCCGAGAAGCAGTGGCTCGAACTGAAAGTCGAAGGAGTGCGAAGCCGTTACCGCCGCCTCAAATCCCCGGCCGACCTGACGGCGCTGGCGACCGAGCTGTATGAGAAAGCGTTGCTCCGCGAGACCCGCGAGATCGGCCGCCTCAACGAGGTTCTCGAACTCGTCGAACACGACGGCTGCCAAGTCTCGCAACTCGGAGCACATTTCGGCGAACGGCTGCCCGCTCCGTGCGGTCACTGCTCGCACTGTCTCGACGGGAAGGCGACACGATTGCTCCCGCGCCGCGCTCCGCCGATCGACGACCGGCGTTGGCAAGATGCCCTCGCCTTCCGAGCGACGAAGCTCGACCTCTTCGCCGACTCGCGCGCCTTCGTCCGTTTCCTCTGCGGCCTGTCCTCTCCGAAGCTCGGCCGCGCCCGATTGGGCTCGCACGCGCTGTTCGGTGTCTTTGAAAAGGTGCCGTTTTCCGAAGTGCTCCGGCGTGCGAACGGGGATTTGTGAGATCGCGTTCGTTGCTATCAATGACGCGCAACATCTCGCACCAATCAAAACAGTTGCCGCTGCTTCGGATGCTTCTGATCGCGCAATTCTGCGGGCATCTTCGGAAGCGGTGGGAGAGCGGGGATCAGTTCGCTCAGTCGGCGATGAAATCGCTGTGCGAACTCCGCTGCGAAGAAATCGTTCGGGGTATGCGTGAAGACGAAGGGGGACAGGCCGGCGTGGAGCCACTCGGCGACGATGGGAGACCAGTCGTCGATCCAGGGTTGGACGAGGTCCAGGTTATCGCGGCCGATGAAACGGAGCAGTGGGTGGCGGCCGGTCACGGTGCGGTGGAGCGGAGGCTGAGGCTTGCGCCGTTGGGCTTCGGTTTCGGACTCGGTGGTGGGTGGCGCGGAGAACAAGGCTCGGCTGTCGAAGAGGACTCGGTCGATGTGCAGGCGGCTCAAAAGTTCATCGAGCGAGCGTTCCATCGGTCCGTTGTTGAAATAGTCGCGATGACGGACCTCGACGGCGAATGGCCATTCGCCGTCGAGGGCTTCGAGGTATCGGGTGAGCGGCTCGAATTGGCGTCGATCGAAAGTTGGACCGAGTTGCAGGAATGATGGGCCGAGTCGGTTGGCGTCGTGCAGGATCGACAGCAGTTCGAGGAATGATGCGGTCTCCGCTTCGGCACCAACTAGCTGTTTGTCGTGACTGATCGCTCGCGGGAACTTAAGACAGAACCGGAATCCATCCGCGGTCTCGTTGGACCAGCGGCGCACGGTGTCTCGACTGGGCAATGCGTAGAACGTGCTGTTTACCTCGACCGTATTGAAGACGGTGCTGTACTGCTTCAAAAAGTTGCGAGGCTTGGCATCACATGTAAAGAACGGACCAACCCATGCGGGGCAGGCCCAAACCGGGCAGCCCAGAAACATCGCTAGCCTGAAATTGGGCTCGGCATCGAGTGCGGTGTCGTAACTCATCGAATGAGTGTTGCGAATGACGAGAAGCGGTGGAACTCACGGCATCGGAAATCGCCTTAGTTGGCGGTCTTTTCCGCGATTGATGGGCTTGGGGAGAAACTGGAGTTCGGTAGGACTCATGCCACCGGTCCTTGATGAAGTCGTGAAGTGCTGCTGGAGAACGATTCGTGGTACCGATAAACTTCGTCGCGATATGGAACGTCAAATTTTTCGGATGAATCACCATGAGTACCGTGGCTATTGAATTTAATCAGGCACTGCGTGAACTCGGCTCCGACACGGCCAGCCTCTTGGAGCGAGTCGTACGCGAAGCTTTGGCCTTGGCTCAGCGCGGGCGGCAGTCCGCTTCGACTGACGAGTTGAGATATCCGGCAGGTAATTTCGACGCAACAAACGACGACGCCATCGCTCGCGTTACGGGACTTGTCGTCGAGGACTGGACCGTGGCGAGTCCCAGCGAATGAAGCACTGACACCCATGCCCGAATTTCAACTCGTCGCGCCGTTTGAACCTGCTGGTGATCAGCCGAAGGCGATTGATGCGCTCGTGCGGGGGATTCAGGACGAGAAGCGGAATCAAGTGCTGCTCGGTGTGACCGGGTCCGGGAAGACGTTCACGATGGCGAATGTCATTGCGCGGTTGAATCGGCCGACGCTGGTGTTGTCGCACAACAAGACTCTGGCGGCGCAGCTTTATGGCGAGTTCAAAGAGTTCTTTCCGCACAACGCGGTGTCGTACTTCGTCAGCTATTACGACTACTACCAGCCGGAGGCGTACATCCCGGCGCGCGACATTTACATCGAGAAAGACGCCTCGATCAACGACGAAATCGACCGGCTGCGGCTCTCGGCGACGTCGGCGCTCGTCAGCCGGCGGGATGTGATCGTCGTGGCCAGCGTGTCGTGTATTTATGGCCTCGGTTCGCCGCGCGATTATTTGGAGATGATCATTTCGCTGAGGCTCGGCGAGTCGGTCGATCGGGACGACATGCTGATGCGGTTGATCGACATTCAGTACGACCGCAACGATTACGAACCGACGCGTGGCAAGTTCCGAGTGCGAGGCGACGTCATTGAAGTTTGGCCCGCTTACGAAGAATTCGCGTATCGCATCGAACTCTGGGGCGATGAAGTTGAGCGGCTGTCGATCATCAACCCGCTGACCGGCGAGGAAGCCAAGCGGCTCGAAGAACTTTACATCTACCCGGCCAAGCATTTCGTGATGCCGCAAGAGCGAGTCGCCGCCGCCGTCGGTGAGATCGAAACCGAACTGCACGAACGACTCGAACAGCTCAAGCAGGAAGGAAAACTGCTGGAAGCTCAGCGGCTGTCGGCGCGAACGCGATACGACATGGAACTGCTTCGCGAAACGGGATTCTGCCCCGGCATCGAAAATTATTCGCGAGCACTGACCGGCCGCAAAAAGGGGGAACCACCCGACACGTTGTTCGCTTTTTTTCCGAAGGACTTTCTGCTCTTTGTGGACGAATCGCACGTCACTATCCCGCAAGTTCGAGGGATGCACGCCGGCGACAAGTCCCGAAAGACGACGCTCGTGGAACATGGCTTTCGGCTGCCGATGGCCCTCGACAACCGCCCACTGCAATTTGATGAGTTTGAAAAAATCCGCAACCAAGCGGTTTTCGTTTCGGCCACGCCAAACGATTGGGAACTGGAACAAGCGGGCGGCGAAGTTGTGCAGCAAGTTATCCGCCCGACCGGCCTCGTTGATCCACTCGTTCACGTCCTCCCCGCTCGCGGCCAAGTGCCGCATCTGAAAGAGGAAATCCGCAAGCGAGCCGAACGCAACGAACGAGTGCTCGTCACCGCGCTGACGAAGCGGCTGTCCGAAGACCTGACGAATTACCTCGTCGAAGAGGGGATCCGCTGTAAGTGGCTGCACTCGGAACTCGACGCGATCGAGCGAGTCACTGTGATCCGCGAGCTCCGCGAACAAAAGTTCGACGCGATCATCGGCGTGAATCTGCTCCGCGAAGGGATCGACATTCCGGAAGTGTCGCTGGTCGCGATCCTCGACGCCGACAAAGAAGGTTTTCTTCGGAGCGCGACGAGCTTGATCCAAACAATCGGCCGCAGCGCCCGCAACGTGAACGCCGAGGTAATTCTGTATGCCGACAAAGTCACCGAGTCGATGCAGCAGGCGATCGAGGAAACGCAGCGGCGGCGCGAACTGCAACTCGCGTACAACGCCGAACACGGCATCACGCCAGAGACAATTAAGAAAGCTATCAAACGCGGCATCGAAGAGGAAATCGCCGCCCAACACGTCATCAGCGAGGCGGCCGGCCTCAACGAATCGCAGTACGTGACTCAAGAGTTCCTCAACGCCCTCGAATCCGAAATGCACACAGCCGCGCAGAATCTTGAATTCGAACGAGCCGCCCAACTCCGTGATCGCATTGTGGAACTGAAAAAACAAGTCGGCCAAACGGTCTCAACCGGCGACGCCGACCAACCCGGTTTCACCCTCGCGCAAAAGAAACCCAAACGCGGCCGAGGCCGCAAAGGCTCAGGCTCATCGGGCGACCGAAGGATTCCAAAACCGGAGCGGTAAACCGATAGCCCGGCAAACCGCTGTGTGGCAAGACGCCCCGCGTCGTGAAGTTCGACGCCGATCGTCGAACCACAATGTTGCCGAAAAAAGGCTTTCGGCCTTAACTCGGTCATTCCAAGTGATGCTGCGATTCGGTCGATTGCGACCAAGAGACGAAAAGTCGGAGTCAGACACTTCAGAATTTCAGAATTGGGAGCAATGCGTTATCAAACGTTGCGCGAAGTGGGTTTCTAGCGGAGAATCTGTGTGACCGGCTTCATCGAAAAGACATTAGCACGGTCATGGTGGCAGGAGTGTCTGCTATTGGCCGTGGTGTATTTTCTCGCGGGTCATGTCGGTTTTGTCGTGGCGATTGAGCCGGGGAATGTGAGCGTTGTCTGGCCAGCTTCGGGGATTGCATTGGCCTGCGTGCTGTTGCGTGGTGCTCGGATTTGGCCGGGTATTTGGCTTGGTTCGTTTGCGATCAATCTTTGGAGTTTCAGCCAGATGACCTCCATGGACGGTCTGCTGGCGGTGACTTTTGTCAGCGTGCTGGTCGCTTTCGGTACGGCGACGGGAGCTTCGTTGATCGCGGTGTTGGGTGCCCGGTTCGTGGGAGCCGAACACTCTGTCCAACCTTTGGATCACGCTCGCACCACGATCCGATTGTTGTTGTTAGGTCGTCCGTTGACGTGTGTTTTGAGTGCCACGATTGGCGTCACCAGCATGGCGGCGGCGGGACTGATTGACTGGTCTGCTTATAGCTTCACTTGGCTGACCTGGTGGTTGGGAGATTCGGTCGGCGTGCTGATCATGACTCCGTTGATACTGGCTTGGACTCAGCCCGTTTCGGCCGTCACTCATACGATTTCACGGAGAGAGTTGCTCCTGTTTGGGACGTTGTTGGTGGTCGCCAGCGAAATCCTTTTTCGGCAAAAGTTTCCGATCGCCTACTTGTTGCTCGCGTTGGCCGTGTGGTCTGTGTTTCGATTTGGACATCGCGGCGCGACTCTGACTTTGCTGTGGGTGGCGGGCCGAGCAATCTGGGCCACGGCTCATGGCGAAGGCCCGTTTTACGTACAGGATGTGTACTCCGAGAAATTGAACATCCACGCTTGCTTGGCGTTGTTGCAGACGTTCACGGGCATGGTGTCGGTTTCGACCGTTGTGCTCTCGGCTGTTCTGGCGGAACGAGACGTGGCGACCGATCAACTTCGCGAGACGAATCGAACTCTCGAAGACAAAGTGAATTCTCGCACCCTCGATCTGTCGCAAGCCGTCACGGAATTGCAGGCCGCGAAAACAGAAGTGGACGACAAAAATCGCAAACTGGGCCAGAACATCCACAAGTTGCAGACATCCCAGTTGCGAGCCGATCGGATTTTCTCCGCTTACACGCGCGCGTTGCCGAACACTGTGTTGGACGAAAAATACCGGCTGGAGCAGGTAATCGGAACTGGCGGCTACGGCGCGGTCTTTCGAGCGTTTGATCTACAGCGGCAGTGCCCGATCGCGGTGAAAGTGTTTCGTCCGCAACCGGGCAACGATTCGCCCGCAGCGTTGGAGCGTTTTCGGCGAGAGGGGACGTCGGCCTCGCGGCTCAATCATCCGCACGCCGTGACCGTTTTCGATTCGGGGATTTCCGCCGAAGGGATCGCCTACCTGGTCATGGAGTTGCTGCACGGGAAAACGTTGAGCGACGCCTTGGCAGTGCAACCGGCTTTGTCTCAGAAACGCAGCGTGGAGATCGCTCGCGACGTTTGCGTGGTGCTCGCCGAAGCCCATCGGCTGGGGGTGATTCATCGCGACATCAAACCGGGCAATGTGTTCTTGCATCTAACCGCCATAGGGGACGTGGTGAAGGTCGTGGACTTCGGGCTTGCCAAACTGTTCGGCAAAGTACCATTGGAAGAACAATTGCATCTAACGCAAACGGGCTTTCTTGTCGGAACACCGATGTACACGGCTCCCGAACGGTTCCACGGTCAACCCTACGACGGTCGCGCGGATATCTTCAGTGTGGGAGTGATGCTCTACCAAATGTTGGCCGGCTGCCTGCCATTTCCCGGAGTTCACTTCCCAGCGACCCCCACCGGCTTGGCCCTTCAAAAAGCAGAACTTCCGCCGCTGCCGAGCTTCCACTCCGGCATCCCCACCGAACTGTTCGACATCGTTCGCCGAGCACTAGCCGTTGATCCGAACGACCGACCAACGGCGGAGAAACTGGCAGAGGAACTGCAATTGATAGCCGATTCACTTGATGAAACGGAACCGGTCATCCCTGTGCGCATCAGGAAAATTTCAGTCGATTCATTCCTCCCAACCGAACACTGGCTCGGAATGGTCAGCGACTGTTCGTGATCTTGAAAGGCGACTCCTCGCTGGGTTCTGTTCTCTCGGTCTTATTCGCTCGGCTTCGGCTCCAACCATCCACCGTTCCGCAGCCAATCTTCCGCGCGATGCGGCCACGTCGCGGCGGTGTGACCTGTTAACCGCAGTCCATAACCGTGACCACCGCTTGGATACAAATGCAGTTCTGCCGGCACTTTCGCTTGCTTCAAAGCCAAGTAGTAAAACAATGCCGATTCCACCCGCACGCCGTCGTCCTGAGTCATCATCAAAAAAGTTGGCGGCGTCTTGTTCGACACCAGTACCTCGGGAGCCAGCTTGTCTCCTTGATCCTTGATGGTCAGATACGCCGGGTACACCAGCATCGCGAAATCTGGGCGGCAACTCGCCGAGTCCGCAGCATCCACTGGCTCATAAGTTCGCTTGTCGAAGTTCGTGCTGGCACAAGCCGCGACATGCCCGCCGGCCGAAAAACCCATGATCCCGATGTGATCCGCCTGCAATCCGAATTCGCCTGCTCGTTTTCGCAAGACGGAGATCGCTCGCTGAGCGTCCTGCAACGGCGGCTCGTGACGCGGGCGGTCCTTCCGCACGGGAACGCGATACTTCAAAAGTACGCCGGTGATACCGAGCGACTTCAGCCACTCACAGGCTTCGCTCCCTTCCTTGTCGACGACGACATAATTGTAGCCGCCTCCCGGACAGACGATGACGGCCGTCCCGTTTCGTTTGCCCGGTTCCGGCTGATAGAGCGTGATCGTCGGGTTCGAGACATTCGTGATGCGGGTCGTCTTCGGAGTTTCCTGCCGAGGGACTTCCGCTTCCGGTTCCAAGACGGTCGTTTCGCCCGGCGGCTTATCCGGCCAGAGCGAAATCGCGACCGGTGGTTCAGCACACATCGCGGTGGTCGATGCCTCGAATAACAGCAGCGCGACAATCAAATACAGCTTCATGATTGACTCAACCCTGGAGCGCGACGGCTCGACACCGCCCTCCACTTCAACAGAATTTCAGCGTGCAAAGTTGATGGCCGTCAGTGTCAGAATCAAGTGACCGATGACTACTTGAAATGGTGCATGATGTCTTGATTCCAACTGAATGGACGGCGGCGTCGAGTTGCCGCGCTCCAGAGCCTAACTCAACCCCGCCAAATCTTGCAGCGTGTACCAGTTAGCCAGCCCTGTGGCTCGAGGGGGGTCACATTCCAATCCGCGTTGCCTGCTGAATAGAATCCCGCCCCCATGAGCCAGCCCCATGAACCGTTGTTTGACACTTTGACCGTTGTCGGAGTCGGCTTGCTTGGCGGTTCCGTGGCGCTGGCGGCCAAGCAACGAAATATCGCTCGCCACGTGATCGGCGTCGGTCGTAATGCCAAGCGGCTGCGCGAGGCTCAAGCGGCCGGGATCGTCGATGAGTTTGAAACTGATCTCCGCGCGGCGGCGGCTCGGTCGCAGCTACTGATCTTCGCGCTGCCGGTCGATTGCATCGTGGCCAGCGTTCGCGACGCGGCTGTCGGATGTCGGTCCGGAACGATGCTGACGGATGTTGGAAGCACGAAGTCGCAGATCGCTCGTGAACTGAGCAGCGCTCTGCCTGTCGGCGTGACGTTCATCGGCTCTCACCCGCTGGCCGGATCGGAAAAAGCTGGCTGGGAGCACGCTCGCGGCGACTTATTCGACGGCCGCGTTTGCGTCGTGACACCGGTTGAATCTTCGCCGTCGGAAGAGATTTCCCGGCTGACCGAATTCTGGAGTGCGCTGGGTCTGACCATGATGTCGATGACACCGGAAGCCCACGATCATGCGGTGGCTCAAACGAGCCATGTGCCGCACGTCGTCGCATCGGCATTGGCTCGCACGCTGGCAGACGAAAACCGTTCATTGGCAGCCAGCGGCTTTGCCGATACGACGCGAATCGCCGCCGGCGACTCAGACGTCTGGATTCCGATCCTGCTACAAAACGCCGACGAAGTCATTCGCGGCGTGGATGCGTTTGCTGATCAGGTCGCCGCGTTTCGCGAAGCCCTGATTCGTCGAGACGTATCGGCCCTTGCCGAACTTTGGGCACGCGGCCAAGAGATTCGCGAGCAATGTGGCGCACGCGGCTCGCGTGCGCCTGAGTGAAGTAGCCGAATCTCGTAAGAGTTCGGTGTTATCGCATAAGTCCGAAGTCTCACGACTTCGGCTACATCCAAAGGAACCCACCATGAATCGCTTCATTATTGTTTTGTGTTGCCTGTTCGCCGCAACACTTCAAACGGCAACGGCCGCCGACTCACTCACCGGCAAGCGGCCGAACATTGTCTTCGTGCTGACCGACGATCAAGGCTACGGCGACATCTCGGCTCACGGCAATCCAGTCCTCAAAACGCCGAACCTTGATCGGCTGCATCACGAAGGAGTGCGGTTCACGGACTTCATGGTCAGCCCGACGTGTTCGCCGACGCGATCGGCGTTGATGACCGGGCGGCATGAGTTTCGAAACGGTGTCAGCCACACGATTCTGGAACGCGAACGGCTGACACTCGACGCAACGACGTTGCCGCAGGTGTTGAAATCGGCTGGCTACACGACCGGCATCTTCGGCAAGTGGCATCTCGGCGACGAACCGGATTACTGGCCTAGCCAGCGCGGGTTCGACGAGGTGTTCATTCACGGAGCGGGCGGGATCGGGCAAACGTATCCCGGCAGTTGCGGCGACGCTCCGGGCAACACGTATTTCGATCCGGCGATTCTGCATAACGGCCGGTTCGTCAAAACCAGGGGCTATTGCACCGACGTCTTCTTCGGACAGGCTCTGAAGTGGATCGAGGCCACGAAGGGGCAGAAACCGTTTTACTGCCAGATCACCACGAACGCCCCGCACGGTCCGCTGCAAGTCCGGCCGGAAGATGAAGCTCGATACGCCGACAAAGTCAAAGACCCGGATGTGGCCAAATTTTTCGGTATGGTCGCCAACATCGACGACAATGTTGGCCGACTGCTCGAAAAACTCGCCGAATGGAAGATCGAGCGGGACACGCTCGTGATCTTCATGAACGACAACGGCGGCACGGCCGGTACGCGAGTCTTCAACGCCGGCATGCGCGCCCAAAAAGGAACTCCGTATCTGGGAGGCATCCGGGCGAGTTCGTTTTGGCGCTGGCCGGGAACGCTGAAACCCGCCGACTGTGATCGCTTAGCCGCTCACATCGACTTCTTTCCGACGATCGCTGAACTCGCCGGCGCGAAGCTGACGGACGATGTGAAAAAACAAGTCGAAGGTCGCAGCCTCGTCACGCTGTTGTCGAATCCGAAAAGCGATTGGGCTGACCGGACGCTGTTCACTCATCTCGGTCGTTGGCCGAAGGGAGGTGATCGAGCCAAGTTCAAATACGCGAATTGCAGCGTGCGCGACTCGCGGTTTCAGCTTGTGAGCGCCGCGAAGGACGGAGCGAAATGCTGGCAACTATTCGATCTGAAGTCTGACATCGGCCAGAAAACCAACATCGCCGACAAACAGCCTGACGTGGCAAAGCGACTCGAAGCCGAATACGAACTCTGGTGGGATTCGGTGCAAACGCAACTGGATGTCAACGAGACCGCTCCCGGCCCGGAAGAAAACCCGTTCAAGACGCTCTTTGAAAAACAGTTCGGCAAGGGAGCGACTTCGGCCACGATCGGTGACGCTTTGGAAAGGCAGAAGAAAGGGGGGTAGAAAAAAGGAACGTATGCGATGGCTGCCCGCGTTTTTTCGACCCAACATTTTCCCTGCCATGAAAATCACCTGCAACAACTTCTAAAAACGAGGTCTGCTATGTCTGACAAATGGATTCGATACTTCGCGTGGTTTACCGCGTGTCTCTTGGCGACATCGGTCACGTTTGCAGCAGATGCTCGGCCGAACGTCTTGCTAATTGTCGCGGACGATCTCGGCTGGGGAGAACTCGGCTGCCAAGGGAATAAGGAAATCCCGACACCAAATGTGGACTCAATCGCGACGAACGGGATTCGGTTCACCAACGGTTACGTCAGCGGGCCGTATTGCAGCCCTACTCGAGCCGGCTTGTTGAGCGGACGGTATCAGCAGCGTTTTGGGCACGAATTCAATCCCGGTCCGGCGGCTCCGGAGAAATTTGGATTCAAGCAGACTTCGATCGCCGACCGCTTCAGGGCCGCGGGCTATGTCACAGGGATGTTTGGAAAGTGGCATTTGGGTGACGGCGAATCGCATCCGCTGAAACGTGGCTTCGACGAATACTATGGGTTTCTCGGCGGAGCACATTCCTATTTTGATGCCGGTCAGCGGCGCGGTGGCATCCTGCGCGGGACGACTCCGGTCGCGAAGATCAACTACACGACAACCGATTTCGGCCATGAGGCAGCTCAGTTTATCGACAATCAAAAAGACAAATCGTGGTTCGTGTACCTGCCGTTCAATGCGGTTCACACGCCGATGGAAGCTCCGCAAAAGTATCTCGACCGATTTGCGAAGATCGAAGACAAGAAACGCCGCACGTTCGCTGGAATGCTGTCCGCGATGGATGATGCGATCGGCGAAGTGCTGGAAACGCTGCGGACTAACAAGCTGGAAGAAAACACGCTGGTGATTTTCTTCTCGGATAACGGTGGCCCGACGGGCGCGAACACTGCCTCGAACGGACCGCTGAATGGATTCAAAGCGACCGTTTGGGAAGGTGGCGTCCGCATTCCGTTTCTGATGCAGTGGAAAGGCAAACTTCCGGCCGGCAAGGTCGATGACCGACCGATCATCCAACTCGACGTCTTGCCGACAGCGCTGGCAGCGGCGGGAGTCGAAGAAAAATCCGATTGGAAACTCGACGGTATCAACCTCCTGCCATATCTGACTGGCGAAAAGAAGGGCTCCCCGCACGAAGCGTTATTCTGGCGATTCGGCCGCCAGCGTGCGGTCCGGTCGGGCGATTGGAAGCTGACCGATATCGGCAACGGATCACAGCTTTTCAATCTCGCGACCGACATCGGCGAAAAGAACAACCTCGCCGCGCAAGAGGCAGACAAACTGAAGCAACTCGAAGCCGCGTATGCCGACTGGAACAAAGGGAACATTGATCCCGCTTGGGGCAACGCCAAACGCGGCGGCAAGAAGGCCAATGCGAATCCCGATCAACCAAAGAAGAAAAAGAAGAAACAGTCGGCTTGACGGTTGTTTGAAAGGCAGATGAGGGCAGAAATAAAGAGAGCACGAACTCAGTGAAATTTTTCGATTTTGCTACCTCAATGTTTCTAGCGGCCATTCACACCAGCGGCTCGGCTCTCTGCCAAGTTGACAGAGCCGGCATCTTGGCCGCCGTGGCCATTGTCTCAAAACCTCTGGCCAGCTTGGCTCTTACGGCGACAGCCCGCTCGTGGCGCGCCGGTTGCTCTCCCCGGACGCACCCTGCTGGGGAGACTGTTGATTGGCAGGGTCACGTAGCTGAGTCGCTCGGTGACTCAAGCCACTTGACGACAAATTCGCGGGTAGCTGAATTCATGAGAATTCAGTCACTGAACTCTCACGAGTTCAGCTACTCGATTTCCACTCGCCCATCAAGATTTGAGGAGACGCTGTGGCCAAGTTATTGGTTTTTGATGAAGACGCTCGCAAGAGTTTGTTGGAAGGGGCATCGAAGTTGTCCCGCGCTGTCGCCAGTACGCTCGGCCCACGAGGCCGGAATGCGGTGCTCGACAAAGGGTGGGGTGCTCCGAAGGTGACCAAGGACGGCGTCACCGTCGCCGAGGACATCGACCTCGAAGACCCGTTCCAAAACATGGGGGCACAGTTGGTCAAAGAGGTCGCCTCCAAGACCAACACGGTCGCCGGTGACGGAACCACGACTGCCACAATTCTGGCCGAAGCAATTTTTCGCGAGGGGCTGAAATTCATCGCCTCTGGAATCGATCCGATGTCGATTGGCCGCGGCGCTCAGAAGGCTGTTGATGCGGTTTGCGCACAACTCAAGAAGCAAAGCAAAAAGATCAACGAGAAGAGCCAGAAGGACTTGGAAACGGTCGCTACGATCGCCGGCAACTGCGATTCGACGATCGGTAAGAAGCTGGCCGAAGCGTTCATCAAGGTCGGCAAGGACGGCGTCATTACCATCGAAGAGGGTCGGCAGGTTGATACCGAGATCGATCTCGTCGAAGGGATGCAGTTCGAGCGAGGTTATCTCTCGCCGCACTTCGTCACCGATGAAGATGCTCAGGAATGCGTGCTCGAAAACTGCCGAATTCTGATTTACGAAGAGAAAATCAGTAACGCTCGCGATCTCGTGCCGCTGCTCGAAAAGATCTCAAAGGGTAACCTGCAACTGCTCATCATCGCCGAAGACATCGAGGGCGAGGCGTTGGCGACATTGGTTGTCAACAAGATGCGCGGCATCATCAAGGTCGGAGCTGTGAAGGCTCCCGGCTACGGTGATCGTCGCAAGGCACAGCTTGAAGACATCGCGGTGCTTACTGGTGGCAAGGCGATCTTCAAAGACCTAGGCGTCAAGCTCGAAAACATTGAGCTGTCGGACCTGGGTGTCGCGAAGAAGATCATCATCGACGCCGAAAACACGACCGTCGTGCAAGGTGCCGGTAAGAAGGATGCGATCAACGGTCGCTGCGAACAGATTCGCGCCGAGGTCGAAAAGACCGAGAGCGAATACGACCGCGAGAAGCTGCAAGAGCGGCTCGCGAAGCTGGCGGGCGGTGTGGCTCAGATCAACGTCGGAGCCGCGACCGAGACCGCGATGAAGGAACGCAAGGACTTGTTCGTCGATGCTTTGTCGGCGACTCGCGCGGCCATCGAAGAGGGGATCGTCCCCGGCGGTGGCGTGGCGTTGCTGCGATCGGCTTCGGCCCTGACTGGTCTCAAGCTGGACGGTGACGAACAGTTCGGTGTGACGCTCATCAAAAACGTGCTTGAAATGCCGCTGCGAATGATCGCCGAAAACGCGGGACTCGACGGAGCTGTTGTGGCCAATCGCGTGAAGAAGTCGAACGATCCGAACTACGGCTACGACGCTCTGAACGACAAGTATGGCGACATGTTCGAGTTTGGCGTTGTCGATCCGGTCAAGGTGGTTCGGTGTGCGTTGCAGAACGCGGCCAGCGTAGCCAACTTGCTGTTGACCACCGAGTGCATCGTCGTCAACGAACCAAAGAAGGAAGACAAAGACGCTCACCATGATCACCACGGCGACGGAGGAATGGGTGGCATGGGAGGAATGGGCGGCATGGGCGGAGGAATGGGTGGCATGGGCGGAATGCCCGGCATGATGTAAGCCGACGCAGCAAATTCTTAATCTCAATTCCCAAATCTCAAATTTGAAATCCCAATAGGAGCAACTCCAATGGCAATGAAACTGAATCCTCTTGATGATCGTGTCGTGATCGAACCACTGAGTGCTGAAGAGACGACGGCTGGCGGCATCGTGCTGCCGGACGCCGCCAAGGAAAAGCCGCAGCGAGGCAAAGTTATTGCGATCGGCCCCGGCCGGTTGCTCGACAGCGGCGAGCGTTGCCCGGTCGCGTTGGTCATTGGTGACGAAGTCCTCTTCGCCAAGTACGGCGGGACGGACATCGAAATCGAAAAGAAGCGCGAAGTCAAAATTCTGCGAGAGAGCGACATCCTCGCCAAAGTTGTCTAGTTGCCGGTCTGTCCGGCTATCGGCTCAAGGCTTTCGGCCAGAGCATTCGGATTTCAACCCAACCGGCTCCGGCCGGCCTTGAACCTACCAGGAGATACATCGTGCCTAAGCAACTTCTGTTTGATGACCGTGCGCGGCTGAAATTGCAGCGCGGAGTGAAGCAGTTGGCCGACGTGGTCGCGGTCACGATGGGACCGACCGGCCGGAACGTCATCATCGACAAGAATTTTGGCAACCCGCTCGTCACCAAAGACGGTGTGACGGTTTCCAAAGAAGTCGAGCTCGACGACCCGTATGAGAACATGGGAGCGAAGCTCGTCAACGAGGTCGCGACCAAGACCAGCGACATCGCCGGCGACGGGACCACCACCGCCACCGTGCTCGCACGAGCCATCTACGACGAGGGCCTCCGCTCCGTCTCGATGGGTGCGAACCCGATGGTCGTGCGACGCGGCATCGAGAAAGCCGTGGCAGCCGCGATCGACCACCTCAAGACGATGGTCAAGCCGGTCACCAGCAAAGCGGAGATCGCTCAGGTCGGGTCCATCTCGGCCAACAACGACAAAGCGATTGGCGATCTCATCGCCGATTCAATGGAGCGTGTCGGCCGCGACGGCGTCATCACCGTCGAGGAAGGCAAAGGCAACAGCACGACGTTGTCGTTCGCCGAAGGCATGCAGTTCGACAAGGGCTACATCAGCCCGTACTTCGTGACCAGCCCGGCGGACATGAAGGTCATTCTGGAAGACTGCTACATCCTGATGTTCGAGAAGAAGATCAGCAGCCTGCGAGACTTGTTGCCGCTGCTGGAGAAGGTCGCTCAGTCCAGCAAGCCGTTGTTGATCGTCGCCGAAGACGTCGATGGCGAGGCTCTGACCGCGCTGGTCGTCAACAAGCTGCGAGGCATCCTGCAAATCGCAGCCGTGAAGGCACCGGGCTTCGGCGACCGTCGCAAGACGATGCTCGGCGACATGGCCGTGCTCACCGGCGGCACGCTGATCTCCGAAGACCTCGGCATCACGCTGGAGAGCGTCGAGCTCAAGCAGCTCGGCAAGGCTAAGAAGGTCGAGATCACCAAGGACAATTGCACGATCATCGAAGGTGCCGGCGACCAGAAGCAGATCAAGGCCCGCATCGACCAGGTCCGCACGCAGATCGAAGGCACGAAGAGCGAATACGACCGCGAGAAATTCCAAGAGCGTCTGGCGAAGATGACCGGCGGCGTGGCGATCATCTCGGTGGGAGCCGCGACCGAAACCGAAATGAAGCAGACGAAAGCCCGCATGGAAGACGCTTTGCATGCGACGCGAGCCTCCGTTGAAGAGGGCATCCTCCCCGGCGGCGGCGTGGCCTTGCTGCGTTGCATCAACGAGATCCGCAAGGTGAAGGCCAAAGGCGACGAGCAAATCGGCGTCGAGATCGTCTGCCGAGCGTTGGAATCCCCGATCCGTCAGATCGTCCAAAACTGCGGCGTGGATGGCAGCGTGGTCGCCGACGAAGTTCTGCAAAAGGACACGAACATCGGCTACAACGCCAACACCGGCGAGTACGTCGACATGTTCAAAGCCGGCATCATCGATCCGGCGAAGGTCGTGATCAGCGCGTTGTCCAACGCCGCCTCGATCGCCGCCTTGATGCTGACCACCCAAGTCTGCGTCACCCGCACCGACGACCTCGAAGGGGGCAAGAAAGCCAAGATCGAAGGCGCGGTGCGATAAGCGCTCGCGTGCCTTTGAGAAGAGATTGAAAACGCAGCGAGCCACCTGAGAAGGTGGCTCCGTTTCGTAACTAGCAACCAAGAAAGTCTTGTCCCATGACCATCCACGAGGATGCGGGTGCAGCATTCCCCAATCTCGGCGACGGAGTTCGGGAGATTCTTTTTGATCTCCTTCGGACGAGTAACGGGCTCGACAGCGAACCGACGGAGCAAACACTCAATGACGTCGCGCGGCTTGTCATTTACAGCCGCAATCTTCAACGCGGTCGATTCGGACGGGGTAAGGGCTGTTCTCTCGCCACCATTATCTCCGACAGTGAGCTAGCGAGCCGCGAGAACAAAATTCAAGCGGTTGTCCTTCACGCAGAGAAGATTGGGCCGACCACACTCGCGGAATTCGCGAAGGCCGGACAATCGACAATCGTCGTCGAACGATTAGGTTCCGGCTATGCGCACAACTACCGCGCTTCAGACGACCGCATCGCCGCCCTTCGCACGAAAATCGAGACGTCGCCTGACTTCTCGGCTGTACACGCCGAAGTCCGCGAACGGTTCGACGTTACAGCTCCCGCTGATACGCCGCCGCCGAACCAGCCATCCGGCATTTCAAACGCCGGCACGGAATCAAGCGCGACGGTCGAGACTGAACCTTTGCCGAAGCAGCCAAAAGCACCTTCGGACGACGACCAGCTCAAAGCAGCTTACGAGGAACTTGCAGAGGCCGGCTATTTCGACCCTCCGAACAATGAAGTCGCCGGCAAGCGTGTGATGCGAGCAATCGCCCAGCGACAAGGACAACCGGACTTTCGAAAGCAGTTGATCACAGCCTATCAAGAAAAATGTGTGGTCACTGATTGCAGCGTTGTGGAGGTACTTGAGGCCGCCCATATCAAGCCATTTTGTGAAGAACAAACCTATTCAGTCCCCAATGGCCTCCTGTTGCGATCAGGCATTCACACACTGTTCGACAAGTATTTGATGGGAATCAATCCTGATGATTTCAAGGTGTTTTTTGCCGAGTCCGCGATGCGTGGCAAGTACAAGAAATTGAACGGCAAGCCACTTCGATCACCAATTGATGAAAGCTTGAAGCCATCGCAAGACTTGCTCCGAGAACGCTGGGACGAATTCTGTAAACGGACGGGGCGAACACTTTGATGTGCCCAACCAATCCAAGTCCGGCAGGTTCCCGCCTGCCGCTGTTCCTGCCGCAGAGCGGCTACCATCTCCGCGACCAAACCCTGGAGTGCTGCGGCTCGACGCAGCCCTCCATTCAAGAACCAGAAGACTTTGAATTCGAGGAGGACCGTCGTCGGTGAGACAATCTCCTTCGCGACGCTTCCTGGTCCTTGAGGATCGCTATTCCAAACGAATGGAGGGCTGCGTCGAGCCGCAGCACTCCAAATGTCAGCCAGTGGGCGACGATTGCGATTGCAGTTATCCTGTGATCCGTGAACCTATCTTGAGGAGTTGACGCCGTGAGCCAAACATCGGAAGCCACGTTCGATCGCAAGGTTTTTCGCCCCACGGAAGCCGTTGAACTCAAGCCCGACACATGCGTTCGCTTGATCGTCACCGACCAATCGACGGCGGACGCCTTTGAGGAATGGCAATCGCTGTTGACGGCCAACGAAGAGGACGATTGCGCGGCGATCCAGCAGGCTCTGGACGAAATGGACGCGGGAGATCACGGCACTCCGTGGAAAGAGTTCGACACCGAGTTTCGCGAGAAACACCAACTCCCACCGCGCTCATGAGGTCTCATTGCCATCATGACTTTTTCGGTTCGGCTGGTCACGTCTGCAAAGACCGACGTCGATGACATCTACGGCTGGTTGCTCGCGCGGTCCGCGAAGGGCGCATTCAATTGGTTTCCGCATTTAACGCTCGACTGGAAAAGCTGTCCTACGTTGCCAGCGGTTGTGCCGTAGCCCGTGAGGCTCACCGATTGAAACGTGATCTCCGAGAGACCTATTTCAAAACTCGCTACGGCAACCGGTATCGGTTGGTCTTCACGATCGTGGAATCAGAAGTCCGCATCTTGCGGGTGCGAGCGCTCGGTCAAAAGTTGCTTCGAGCGAAGGAATTACCTATTGATGAACGGCCAAGTGTCAGTCAAAGGTAGTCACCCGCGTGTCAGTCAACGGTAGTCAGTGGTAGAAGGAGATTCTTTCAAGGGCAATAGAGATGGTTCAAAAAGTCTGTGGAGGATGTTCGTCGCGGAATGGTGTCGCAGGTTCGTCTCGGCAATTCGATGCGTGCGGTCGCGAA